>NZ_MQTZ01000037.1 GCF_001939115.1 Leptolyngbya sp. 'hensonii'
ACAGGCATTAGTCGCAAAGGCTACKGGCGTTTGTCAAAGACGTTGGCGACACAAACGGGAATGACTAACGAGTGGTTGGAGCAACAGGGATTGCTTTCAATTCGCAACCTTTGGATGCAAGCTCAAGGCTATGTTTAGCCATTAATGTTGTTTGCGCGTCTTCATGAACCGCCTGTTGCGGAGCCGCATGGCAGGTGGTGTGGGAGGGGAGAGTTAAATGCTCTCCTCGACCCGATTGGGCGGCTGACGCACACTCAGAATTTATCTTATGACAGGTAACAAATCAAATTCTTGACGGATGTCCAAAAGAGAACGATTCAGCAACGGCTCAAACTCAAGAAATGGCAGCAATTTTTGACGATTGCGGGTTTTAAACCAAATTGGAATTAATTCTAGAATTACCCCAGAAAGCACCCTCAAAATTGCTCCATATAGCCAGAGCGCTCCCTTTTCTCTGATCATGTCCTCGTACATCACATCAACAGCAGGGGAGTTTTTCATTTTCAAGTACGTTTGAAACGTACACTCACTCGTCCACCAAAATAGCGGCAGAATTTTTAGCTCATCGTACATTCCCGTGTCACAACCATAAATCACATGCCCTACATCATGCGCTCGCAAGATCTTGCCAAAGTCTGAAGGTTGTGTCGCTGGATCAGTGACGTGTGGATTGAGAGCATAGTACTCCGCCAGACCTTCTCGTAAGGTTTGAGTGCTGCGCTTGTCCATGTAAAGAGGTTTTGGAGTCATATTGTTTCGATACGGTACGGCATCGTAAACTATAATAACACCTATGAACGATGCCAAGAAAAGAACACCAGGAAGACCTCGTAGCGCAGCATCTCACCAGGCAATACTGCAAGCAGCACTGGAATTATTGTCAGAAGTTGGCTTTGAGGCGATGAGTATTGAGGCGATCGCCACTCGTGCTGGAGTCGGCAAGACAACAATTTATCGGCGTTATAACAGTAAAGATGAACTGGTTGCTGATGCAATCGAGAGTATTCGGGAAGAGGTGTTAATTCCCGACACAGGAAATCTTTGGAGTGACATAGAGGCACTCATTGAGAATGCTGCACAAATAACCCTTACTCCACTTGGACGGCAGAGTGTTGCCATGATTATCGGTAGTGCATCGAGCAATCCTGGGTTTGCCCAAATTTACTGGGAAAAATATCTACAACCCCGACGACAATCCTTCGCTATTGTCATCGAACGGGCAAAAGCAAGAAATGAGGTTTCAAAAGACTTGGATGCAGGTTTGGTTTTTGACACGATGAGCGGCATGATGCTCTACGCATTGATCTTTCCGCCTACTGAATCTTGGACAGCCTATGTTCGTCGTGCCCTGAGTTTGCTGCTTAGATGAGTTTTGATGCGATTAGCTTTGAATGCTCGCAGGCAACCTAGATGTGCCGTCCCAACAGATAACCTGAAGCCGCTCAACGGTGAAGTTGTGCGGCGGCAGATAATCTTGAACTCCCACCGATAATCTCTGTACCGTCCGCACCAACGAGAGACTGTGTAAAAACTTGGGTCAAGGATAAGGGAAAAAGCTAGGATCAAGAATATGGGCGCAAGAGGAGAAAAGAATCATGCCCCATCTTCAAGGGATAGACCGGAATCAAACGCTGCAATTTCCACCTCGACTCGACGAGTATATTAGCGTCGAGAACCCCGTGCGGTTTTTGGATGTGTTTGTAGATCAATTGGCTATCTGCTGAGAGACCCCCTCACTCCGTTTCGCATCCGCATTCGGGAAAATCACAACCTCAGACAGGGAAATCGCATCCTCAAAGTCAGTGTTGTCTTTCAGGACTTGAAGCCAGGGGAGCACCGRGTGTTACGCGATAAACGCCAACTTTGGGGCCAGTGGGTTTATATTGTTGCTTTGCGACTCGAAGACCAGTCCTTGCTCGTCGTTGCGACTCAAAAAGCGCCTCAATCTGCCATTACAGATTACGCCAAGCGGTGGTCGATTGAAACCTTGTTTGGCATTTTCAAGACTCGTGGCTTCTGCCTGGAATCAACTCACTTGATTGACTCCGACCGCTTGAGCAAATTACTCGCGCTCCTCTCCCTTGCTTTGTGCTGGGCCTTTCTGGTGGGCGAATGGCTTCATCAACTCAAACCTCTCACCATCAAGAAGCATGGTCGTAGAGCCAAGAGTCTCTTTCGCTACGGTTTTGACTATCTCCGCAATATCATGCTCAATTTGGAGCAGAAAATGCCTCAATTTCTCGATGTCCTACAATTTTTGTCCTGTACTTAGGGATCCCGGAGTTCACAAATACGGAGTAGAAGCCTCTTGCCCAGGAGTTGAACCTGGCTATCCGTCCTTCGGAGGGACAGATCTGCGTCCAGCAGGCAAGAGGTAAGCCCCTCTGGGTAGAGTCGTTCGCGCAGCGTTGCCGAAGGCAATACTACCAAAGCCGACGTATGCCTTCAGCAGGCTACGCCAACTTAGCATCAGCCCCAGATCCACTGGCAGAAGGAAAGCCCCGTACAAGTTTGCAACGCTGTTGTTTGCTTCAACCTAAGAAGTATGTAGGCGTTAACGGTTAGGCTACGGGGAATCCACCAGGCAGGTACTGCCCCTGCTTATGCCGCCTTATCAAGACGGTGCCTCACTTTTCGGCCTCTGGTGGTGGCGGAAGCTAAGAGAATTGTTCGCGTTAGCGTTGCCGAAGGCAATACTCTTGACGGGCAAACCCGCAGCCGCTCTCCAAGCGGTGTCCTCGTCCATGCCGGACAGCTTCCATGTTTGGCGGAAACTGGAGGAATTGTTCGCGAAGCGTCTCCGTCAGGAGATACCCCTACAGCAGCGCTGTACTCTGGTTTTCGAGACCAGTTGCTATCCCGTTAGCAGCAGTTTCCATCATTGGGGTGATCGACGAGACTTGAACTCGCTACTACTGGATTCACAGACCAGTGCCTCGACCACTTTGGCTTCGATCACAGTGGAGCCAAGGGGAATCGTTCGCGAAGCGTTGCCGCAGGCAATACCCCTAACCTCCTGCTTGCAAGGCAGGCGCTCTAGCCAGTTGAGCTATGGTCCCATTTGGTGGATCTGATCCGAGTTGAACCGACTGCCTCCCTGTGAGAGTTTCACTCACACCTCGTGCAAGTTCACAAAGCTGGTCTTAACTTCTAGTTTTGGAGAAGGGGTATGTAAGCTTTGCTTGTGGGGACACGAGGGATCTGGGTGCTCTGTCCAGACGAGCTACAGACCCATAGGTTGGTGGATTACGATCGGACTTGAACCGATATCTCCCAATCAGCCAGATTGGCGCTTTATCCATTAAGCTACGAACCCACATGGCAGGAGCGGTAGGACTCGTTCGCGTAAGCGTTCCCGAAGGGTACCTACACAAGTCGATTTAGAAGATCGATGCCCGATCCGTTAGGCGACACTCCCACAATTTGGTAGCCCCGGCAGGAGTTGAACCCGCAACTTCCTCTTTGTAAGAGAGGCACTCCACCCATTGAGTTACGGGGCTACGAGAGCGATTGCCTTACAGCACGCTCAAGCGATCGACGGGATTCGAACCCATGCGCTGAGTGTGGCGCACTCAGATGCTAGCCGTTACATCACGATCGCGAGAAGAGAACCTTTTCGGTTCAGAGTGGATAGAGAGATTCGTTCGCGCAGCGTTGCCGTTGGCGAAGCCTGCCGAAGGCATAGGCAATACCCCTAGCCCAAGGACTACCCTGGTTTACCCTGCGGGAAGCAAGCTACAAGACCAGTTGCCAACCATTTAGCGGTATCCTCCATAAAGGCGGAGAGCAGTGGACTCGTTTCCTGCGGAACGCTGACGCGAACGCGGAGCGTTGCCGAAGGCAATACCACAATTGTTCATCCATCTGTTTAGCAAACAGCACCGATGCGCGAATGCGCCGCAAGCGAACGCCTGATCGATTTACTCTCCATAATTGGTAGGCCGGGCAGGAGTCGCACCTGCAACGCAAGAAGCGGCTGTTTTACAGACAGTTGCCCACGCTGATAGGCGAGCCGACCTAAGGGAGTTGTAGTTGTCAGTTACAAGCAGTGGAGTGAAGGGGAATTGAACCCCTAGACAGCAAACGTCCATTTGTCGGTTTCGATGCTGCTGAACGCCAGTCGTCACCCCAAAGGTGGTAGTGCAGACGGGACTTGTTTCCCTTCGGAACGCTTACGCGAACGTGCAGCGTTGCCGCAGGCAATACCCGCTATTTACAGGCTTGAAAGACCTGCCGCTCGACCGCTTCGCTTCTGCACTATGAATGCCGTGCAAGTTGAGAACGCTGTTGTGTTCACACACAGGATTTGAACCTGCAATAGTCTGTTTATGAGACAGATGCCTTACCATTAGGCGAGTATGTAAGCGTTTTCGATCAGGGCACGACAACGCACAGACCAGGATTTGTTCGCGGAGCGTCTCCGGAGGAGAGACCCGGACACAAGGTTTTGGAGACCCCGGTGCTGCCGTTACACCATCTGTGCATTGGTTGCAGCGGTGGGAGTTGTTCGCGTAAGCGTCTCCGAAGGAGAGACCCACATATCCTCAGTTATGAGCTGAGTACCTTGCCGTTAGGTGACACTGCAATAGTTGGAGTCCAGGGTGGGAATTGAACCCACGCTGTTGGTTTTGCAGACCAATGCCTTCAACCACTTGGCGACCTGGACACAAAGGAGGGCCGGAGTGCAAGGTTGGTTACATGCACCGCGTTCTGTTGAGATCTCGCTTACTACTGCTGCAAACTCTGTCTAAAGTTGTCGCCAAATTCAGAATTACAAGAAGTAGCTATCCGGCTACAGTTGGAAGTCCCGACGGGAGTTGCACCCGCTTCTCTATGCATGAGAGGCACAGCGACTTTTCTAATCGTCCACGAGACTATAAGGCGGGGATGATGGGATTTGTTCGCGGTAGCGTTGCCGCAGGCAATACCCACAGTCTTTCGCTCGACAGGCGACTACTTTAAGCCGCTAAGCTACACCCCCACTTGTGGCAATTCAGTTGTCAAGGTTCAGAGTAGGAGCCTCTTTCGAGGTGTAGTACAGCTTGTTGTTTACCGCACTACATTAATACTACATACATAATACAAGGGCGTCAAGGGGATACTACAGCTTTTTTGAAACTTTCTTTTGGATAGGAGAGGGCAAATCCCCATGTCGCGCTCTCAGTCTGCTTTTTAAGCCAGAGAAGAGATTGATTTTTGCCCCTGCTGCCAGAGTTGGTGAACCAATTCCTCGATCGCTGTTGTTGTGGGCAGGAAGATGCCATCCTCAGCATCTACCTGCTCAGTAATCCAGATCCCAGATAGCTCACCTCCACTGTCTCGATATCAACTAAACAAGCAGCAGTTTGTCACCCTTCTTCAAGTTGCAGGGCTCGCAAGCCGTCACGACGTTGTCCCAGCTATGAAGGCCACCCTTTGATTTAGGAATCACGTGGTCCAGCGTCAACTTCTTCGTGCTGCCGCAGTACTGGCAAGCATGACCGTCCCACTTCAGCACTTCCCGACAATTGACGGGAGACACCTTCCACAGCCGTTCTGGGTTCGAGACCGTCAGCCGTATATGCTCAGGGACTTGTAGCACTAAGCTGGGCGATCGCACCTGCTATAAAGCTTCCTTCATGAAACCCAGGGGTTCGGCTTGGCCAGCGATCAGAAGCGCGATCTCCCCGGTTCACCCCCACTGGCGTGGGGACAACGTCAGGACAAAGCGTGGACTGACTCAGCACAGCGGTTCACCCCCACTGGCGTGGGGACAACGAGAGAGGCGGTTCGTTTTCCAGGCAAGCCGCCTGGTTCACCCCCACTGGCGTGGGGACAACGTTCCTGGACCTCCTGTGCCAGCAGTGGATTTTCGGTTCACCCCCACTGGCGTGGGGACAACTTCCTTGGGAGATCCGGACTATGTGGGGCAATACGGTTCACCCCCACTGGCGTGGGGACAACCAATCAGCTCCCGGAAATCCAGGTTCAGGGATTCGGTTCACCCCCACTGGCGTGGGGACAACGGTGTCAGTGTCAATCCTGCATCCCTGCAGCGGCGGTTCACCCCCACTGGCGTGGGGACAACTGTTGGGGGTTGGGGTTCAACTCTACCGCTGCCCCGGTTCACCCCCACTGGCGTGGGGACAACATAATCAAGACCTGAAAACGTTGAGGGGATTGCGGTTCACCCCCACTGGCGTGGGGACAACTTCGGCGGCAGGCTAATCAAGAGGCTGAACGTGCGGTTCACCCCCACTGGCGTGGGGACAACTTGGCGGTTTGCTGTCAGGTGCTCCCACTGTACGGTTCACCCCCACTGGCGTGGGGACAACGCCCAAATTGACTGGATTCAGGTTCAGTGTGCCACGGTTCACCCCCACTGGCGTGGGGACAACCCTAAGGCGGCAAAGCACCTGGATAATCCCGGCGGTTCACCCCCACTGGCGTGGGGACAACTTACACAGCCGCAACCACATGAGCATTATTTCCGGTTCACCCCCACTGGCGTGGGGACAACGGAAGATTTTCTGGAAGATCGCATGTCATTGTTCGGTTCACCCCCACTGGCGTGGGGACAACGCACAGCAATGCCAGAGTCACGGAGCATTTCGCCGGTTCACCCCCACTGGCGTGGGGACAACCAAAGTTGGCGCAATTACCGGAGGCAGACCCGGCGGTTCACCCCCACTGGCGTGGGGACAACGCCCCTTCTCCTTATCCCCTGCTTCTCCGGGTTCGGTTCACCCCCACTGGCGTGGGGACAACTCACCCAGCCGGTTCTGGACTTTTTTTTTCGTTCGGTTCACCCCCACTGGCGTGGGGACAACGGTGATGCAAACTGCCGTGGCAGAGTTGAGCAACGGTTCACCCCCACTGGCGTGGGGACAACCAACAAAACCATTGCCAACCAACAGGCACTGCGGTTCACCCCCACTGGCGTGGGGACAACGCACGGGGACGAACTTCCCTGGTCTAGCAGTATCGGTTCACCCCCACTGGCGTGGGGACAACTGGGTTGGATTCCGCAGACCCGGACCTGTGTGACGGTTCACCCCCACTGGCGTGGGGACAACCCAACACTCTGACGGTTCAAACATCGTTCTGGTAGGTTCACCCCCACTGGCGTGGGGACAACGGTGCAATTCAACGCGACAGTCTCTGCGGAATCGGTTCACCCCCACTGGCGTGGGGACAACGATATTTGCCCATGCCGGTGCAACTCCTGAATCCGGTTCACCCCCACTGGCGTGGGGACAACGATAACGGGCCGATAACGCTCCGGTGTTAAGCCCGGTTCACCCCCACTGGCGTGGGGACAACTCCTATCCAGTACTGCTATCAAGGTCTTCTGTTCGGTTCACCCCCACTGGCGTGGGGACAACACTCTCCGATACGGTGCTGTTTGTGGTTATCCCCGGTTCACCCCCACTGGCGTGGGGACAACGGCCGTAGCAGTGCGCTAAATCGGGGATTCGCCGGTTCACCCCCACTGGCGTGGGGACAACGACGACGGGCCACCTGAGACAACACCACCCCAACGGTTCACCCCCACTGGCGTGGGGACAACGCGAGTCTCGGAGAGCCGACGGGCGATTAGTGCCGGTTCACCCCCACTGGCGTGGGGACAACGGTCAGGGCGGGTCATTTGTCAACCGAGATCGCCGGTTCACCCCCACTGGCGTGGGGACAACGTTCCGCCAACTCTGCCTGTGTGTATCCTTCTACGGTTCACCCCCACTGGCGTGGGGACAACGTCTTGAGTAGTTCTTCGACTTGAGCCTGTTGCGCGGTTCACCCCCACTGGCGTGGGGACAACGCTAAACACATACACACTGGGGGTTTCAATGTGCTGGTTCACCCCCACTGGCGTGGGGACAACTTGAACTTCTCTGCCAATTGCGCCTGCTGCAACCGGTTCACCCCCACTGGCGTGGGGACAACGCTTGATGCTCAACTCAATCACTTGATTTAACGGGTTCACCCCCACTGGCGTGGGGACAACCAACCGCCCAGCGTCTTGCCGTGGGCATAAAGGCGGTTCACCCCCACTGGCGTGGGGACAACCCTCATCGTTATTCAAATCAACCGTCTTAATCACGGTTCACCCCCACTGGCGTGGGGACAACGGACTTAGCCAGTTTCAGGCGTTCTTGACCCAACGGTTCACCCCCACTGGCGTGGGGACAACCTGCTGACGATACGACTCAAACTGTTGCCTGAGCGGTTCACCCCCACTGGCGTGGGGACAACGTCCAACGTTTGGCGCTGCACTTCATTGGCATACGGTTCACCCCCACTGGCGTGGGGACAACGGCCAGCAGTTCCTGTCTGATGCGGGCGTTGACGGTTCACCCCCACTGGCGTGGGGACAACTAACCCAATCATTCAATTCCTGGGCGGAGCCATCGGTTCACCCCCACTGGCGTGGGGACAACGTTTAGCCGCAATGCCGGATTTGGCGGACTGATTCGGTTCACCCCCACTGGCGTGGGGACAACTTCCGGGTGGGCAAATTCCGATGAGGTTCCAAACGGTTCACCCCCACTGGCGTGGGGACAACTACTACCGGGTCCAGCAATTTCCTGGCTTAAGGCGGTTCACCCCCACTGGCGTGGGGACAACACTTCCCAAAATAGCCGAGTTCTCTAGGTTTTAGCTAGTAAAATCCCTTCTATGTCTTCTAAGGTTCTGGACGGACTGCCTAACATACGAGCGCTAAATCCCTGCTCGTTATTTGTGGAATAGATCAAGATTGCAGATCCATTACCTACCTTTTCGCTGATATATTTCCAAAGCTCATCCCGAACAAGTGCTGAGATGCGTCCAGTAAATACTCCAGCCTTTATCTCAAATAACCAACGGCTCATCTCTCCTCGCAAACTAGGAGACACGTTCTCTAAAACAAAGACCACCATCACTACGTCTCCTCAGCCCAATCTTGACCCCCTTCTACCCAGTCAACTTGATCATCCCAAAGAAAGCTCACGGCTGGTATCTCGGTATCACCACTCATGTAGCCTAAGACTTTATCAACATCCTGAATTATGCGTTGCATGAGTCGGTAATTACTAAACTTTTCCCGGCACTTCTGGCGAACCGTCATGCCAGAAGCCTCCCGTGCTGATGCCACTGCTTCAAAGGCGGCTGGGATGGAAGTCTCTGCTTTATAGAGGTCAGCAATATCGTATATGAACGATAGAGGCTTACCTATGTGGATAAAACCAAGTGCTGGTGAGTACCCTACAGAGACTACAGCAGCCTGACAAAGCGCATAGAGATAGCTATTTGCCGAGGAAAGAGCACGGTTGATTGGATCGGCATCAAACCAGTCATCTTGCTTATAGTTTCGCCCCTTCCACTCCACTCCTGTAGCTTTACTCAAACGACTGTAGGCCGTTCTCACCCGCACCCCTTCCAAGCCACGAATTTGCTGGAGGGTCAACTGATCCGACAACTCTTCCTGAAACCGGAACTGATACATTTTGCGAACGATCGTCAACCGTTGCTGGGGATTTGCCCAGGTTTGGGCCTGATGATAGAGGCGCTGCACACTGGTGGAACTACTTCGACCACTGGAATAGAATCGAAAGCCATCTTCACCAACCCATTGAACTTCGCAAGCATTCTCTGCCAACGTTTTAATCGCTGCATGGGTGATTCGGGTGCCTGGGCCTAGTAAAAGGGTTGATAGGCTGGCACAGGGGATAACGTACTTATCTTGTTTTGTGAAGATAGCAATGGCTTTGGATTCTTGTTCAACCTTGCAACGATCGAAGTAGAGGAAGCTAATACTATCTCGAATTTTGGGTAATGTGCGGAGTGTTGTCATAATTTTGCTGAAATATTTTAGTAAGGGTTGAGTTTAGCGATCGAGAGCAAGCCACATCCATAAGACCGTCCCCGTCCAATCCCCTGTTGCAGGGCTGCAATAAATAGGGCAGAATCTGTTATTTGCAAAACGCCCTGATAGAGCACCGTGAGCATCCGAATTGGTGCTTTCCCTTTACCTTTCACCCCAAACACATTGGGAGTGGGAATCACATCGACTCCTAGCGGTTGAAAGCCATGTTGAGAAGCTTGTCGTTCCAGCCAGGTCATCTGGTCAGACTGATGGAACATCCCAATCAGCTTACGGGTTTGATTGTCTCGCTTGCTAGGATTTGCCTTAAGACGGAATTGGAAAATTCGCCCAGACTCCAACCGACTTGCCTCCAGATCTACGTGGGTAAAGTTGGGCGAACAGGTGAGGTAGCTGGTTGGCAAATGAGTCCAATTCGGCTGAATCCCAGATTGCACTAATACGATGGCGCTAGCTGGTTCTTGGCGAAATAGTACATTCCAGTCAGCACGAGGGCTGTCCCGCTGTTCATCAGGAAACGCCTGCATAATGCGTTGGTGCAAAGCATGGGCATTGCTGAGGTCGTATTGGACAGTGCGATCGCGCTCATTCAGAACTAATTTTGAGAGATACATAGGTGAGTGTCCAAAAAATCAGTATCTACACAACGGCTACCAAACAGTCGTTTCTGCCAATCGATCGGGACATCCTGCCGAACATCATTGCTGTCAGATACTTCCATGACACGACGCAGACGATCGGGCAGCTTAGGTAGAGCTTTCCTTTTATGGCGAATGGGATATTCCAGGGCTTTCAGCAAAGGTTCATCCACAATGCCAATGTGAATCGGACAACTGGGTATGAAGCTTTTGCGTCCGAAGTAGAGTTGCCAGGTGGGTGTTTGGAGGGCAGCATCGAGTGTTTCAAGGAAGGGACGATCTCTCCCTTCTAAGCCAACTAAATAATCCGCATCAGCAACGTAGTAGCGTTGACTAATCACAGTATCACCTTTGCCACCACTGGATTTGATGCTGTCCATCACTGTATGATAGTCGCACTGCACCAGTCCTTCCTGGTTCACCCGCACTCCCATTGTGAGGGCAGTCAGGTCATCAACAGGCTCCCAGCGAGGACGCCCCAATGCCGCACAGAGAATGCCAATCACCGCAGACTTGGTGGGTTCGCGACGGGTATCCCGAATGGTGAAGCGGCTATGATCGCCCCAACTCATCATCGGTGCCCGCATTCGTAACAATAGGGTTGGCATGATTACTTTCCTCCCGGAAAGGCAGCGGCGATAGCATCTTTGATCAACTCATCCACTGTTGGTTTTTCGCAGTCTTTCAGATTGACCAACTTTTGAGCCAATTGCTCACGAGTCACAATACCTTTGAACACCACGGATTTTTCACCATACATTTTGCTCAAATCCGCCCAGTGGCGATCAAGTTGAGAGAGCGCATTTTCTAGCAGGCTGTTGCCACCCTTGGGAGCCACAGGATTTTCAAATGCATCCACCAGTGAAATCGGCTGTCCTTTGCGTACCACCACCATGACCGCCGCTGGTAGGCTATGGGCAGCGAACCCATTTTGGTGCCCGGTAGGAATAGCTTTGACAAACGCTTCCGCAAAGGCTTTGGTAATCGCCTCTGCCTGCACATCACTACCCAGATTAGACTGGAGTTGCACCTTATCCAGGGTGGTGAAACGATAGTAGGTGGAACTGTTGTAGCCCGTTTCACCCATGTGATCGGCTCCAGAATCTTCGCTGGCTCCCAAGTCATCCACGGCAGTAAAAAAGTCGAATTCTTGCTGAAGTTTATTAACACTGATAGCATGTGCCATTTGCACGGCAGCATCCACATTCACTGTCGGCAGGGATGCCATCATGCGGCCAAACAGGGCTACATCTCCGGGCTTGCCAGTATCTATTAAGGCTTTCTCAATCACTTTGGGTATATTGGGCTCTTTGGCCGGGAGTTTGGGCTCTTTATCGGAGAGGCTCGGTTCAATGCTGCTCCAGTTTTTGATCAAGATATCGGCGATCGCAGCAATCTCTGTACGTCCCAAAAATAGAATCGTTTTTGACTCAATTTTGTCAGCCTCAAATTTTGCGCCTAACACTTCCAGCGCCAATTTAGTTGCTGTCTCTGCCAGTGCTTCAGGAATTTCCGCCTCTACTAACAGTGCTTTGAGTTCTGGCATCCACGAGCGAGATCGTTGAGCAAATTGTGCTGCCACGATCTCAGAATTCTCCTGATAAAACAAGCGCACTGCTCGCTTTTGACATTGGCTAGAAATCCGCGCTCGTGGATAACCACCAAAGACGGTAGACTTTGGCATTCCATTTTCATCACGGTTCAGGTTGGCAGGCGGGAAGCTTTGCAGAACATGGATTTCGAGTTGCATGGTTTATTTCTCCGTTTGAATTGATTCAGATGAGTAGAAAGTGAGTTGCCATTATTCGGCTATTTCATTGGCTGTTGGCTCAGTTTCGTCTGATGAACTAGGCGGTGTGCCCCAAAATGTTCTTGCCCATTGGTCTTGGATGTATTGATTAGGGTGTTCCCACTGGCGCAAATCTGCCAACAGTTTGGGATAGTCGATCGCAATCTCCTTACTTTTCATCTGCCGCACTAATGCAGTCAGCGGTGACCGGATATCGGTTAAGGCTAAATCCAGCAATGCCCGAAATCGGCGATCGGCTCCAGCAGTCGCCAAGCGATGACAGCTATACCCAAAGTTCCGTTGTTTTTCCACATCCCGCAGAGTCTGCGGATAGTAGACCGATAGGCAAGCGACTGGAATCCAGATGTGCTCCTGCTCCCATTCAGATGTCTTACCGACATCGAGCAAAACGAAGGGGTAAACCCTGCGAATATGTTCCGGTTCACCGGACAAAGCGCGTTTGAAATCTGCTTTTGCGCCATTATCTCTGTTGACGCGATCGCTCACCGCTTGGAGAAATTGACTTTCGTGCTCCAAGCGATTGCGCGTTGTGTTCTGAGTTGTGGTCATGGATGATTGTCCTATTTAGAAACTTTTTCTTTTTTCTTCGCTGTTGCCTTGGCTTTTCTGTCTGCCTTTTGCTCTGGGGTAGACCGCAAATCCAATAGCTTCCATTCCAAGACACGCAAGGCTACTGCCCTGGCCTGATAGTTGCGAATGGCTAAGATCGAGTCTGTAAACGCTTCTCTGGCAGAAGTTTGAACGGTTTTTGTCCATTCGGGCAATTTTGTATTGCCGTAGGTGATGCCGTTGCCATCTTTAGTTTTATCCGCAGGCAGTTCTTCTAATAGCACTTGGAACATGCGATCGAGGGTGGCCCAATATCGAGACTCCCCATCCAGGCTCTTGGCAAAACTACCAGCATCGGGATGATTTAGTTCCTTAGCCAAAGCATGATAAGGACTGCCCTGAAATGAACGGAATACTTGTTGGTGATCTTCAGCCGTTTGCAATGCAACCACCAAAGACTGCCAGAGTGGTTTTTCCTTGAGGTAGGCAATAGGAGCGGAGAACTGCTCACTGGTCCAACCCAACGGCTTGGCATTATCGACGGTTAATCCTAAAACTTGCAGGTTAAGGTAGTTATCGATCAACTTCTCAGTCTTCAACTCAGCCAACCAGGTGATGATTCTGGGGCAGTTCCCTGCATCTGATGATTGAAGAAATGCGGCTGAGTCTCGCCAAAGTGAACGATTCAGATTCAACCGTACTGTAAACAGCCCTTTAGGATTTTTGACATAGGCAATGCCACATTCATATCCAGACGGCGGGAGGTCTTTGGGTAGGCGATCACCTGCATGAAATGCAACTTGCACTGCCTGATTACCGTCCACGAATAGCCGCACTCTGCGCCATTGATAAGTCAGATAGTCAATGTAGCCCGATGGGATGCGTTCACTGGCAGGGCTATTATCCCGTTCCCATGCGGGTAAATCTTCTCCCGTCACCACACAAGGTTTCTCTTTTCCGTCATATTGCATGAGGTTGAGCAGCAGGGTTTCCTTCAAGGTTTTACCCCGAACGAGGACATTCGCTGCATCCATTGTGGGGATTACACCTGCTGAAATGGGTGAACCTGTTTTGCGGCCACCCACATCAAAGAGATGTAAACGCAGCACCAGTCTTGCCGCAGCAGGAATGGATAGGGTGTTACCACTCCATTGATGCTCGTGGCAAAATACAGTGCTGGTGTTATTTCCATGCAGCATGTAGGCTTGATAGATTTCCCCTGCCATCTCTTGTGTAAGAGTTGAATCTTGCAGGAATGGACGATCGGGATGGAGCAAGTCAAACAATTCCTGCTTCTCTTGCAAGTAAGCGATCGCCTGTTCACCATCGTCATCCTGAATTTCTTCCCAGCGATCTTCGTTTTCGGGACCCTGGTAAACATGATGCAAAAGTGCCAGCAGCAAACGATAGAGTGCCAGAGTGGTTGGCGGGTTATCGGCTTGAATTTCCCGCAACTCTCCCCAGGATTGAAACAACTCAATCAACGAAACTTCCTTGTATTGCCAATCCTGGCTGACTATTGGAATCCAGGGTTCTTGAGTCAAATTAAACGACATAGTTCTAGCCGTGAAAGTTACAGTTCTTACGGATCTTGTCTTGACCTGGCCCAGGACATAAATCAGTGCACTATGTGTCCGGGTCTTATAGAGAAGCACCTAATTCTTTGCCGGTAAGCGTTGAAGGAGCACCCCCACGGGCATGGGGACAGGTAATCTTTTCCTGCTAACGCCACCGGACCACCCCCAAAGCAAGGGGAAGTTTTGATGCTATCAGAATAGCATAATTCGTCCTGCTAACGCCACCTTTGATGTTATGTTACTTTTGAGGCGGACTTCAGTTGGAGAATAACCTACTTTGTAAATACAATGTATGAGTGAGATCAATTTTGATTGGAATGAACAAAAAGCCTGGGGGAATGAACAAAAGCACGGAGTATCGTTTGAGGAGGCTCAAACTGTCTTCTATGATGAACATGCCCGTCTGTCTTACGATCCAGACCACTCGCAGGATGAAGATCGATACATTTTGTTGGGCATGAGTTCTAACCTTCGTTTGTTGGTGGTCTGTCATGTCTATCAGCAAAGTGATGCATGTATCCGCATTATTTCTGCCCGCAAAGCAACAAAACGGGAACAACAGCAATACCAGAGTTTTAACGTATGAGAGATGAGTATGATTTTTCACAATCGGTTCAGAACCCTTACCTGAAAAAGCTGAAAAAGCAGGTGACTATCCGGCTTGAGGAAGAAGTTGTGGACTATTTCAAGCAGATCTCTGAAGAAACTGGCATTCCCTATCAAAGCTTGATTAACCTCTACCTGCGAGACTGTATGAAATCAGGGCGTAAACCATCCCTGGAGTGGGTGAGCTAGATAGTCTCGATCACCACCCCTCGCTGAGCATCTAAAAACAGTTCCCATTTGCCTACCTGAGTTTTACCCTGAGGGCTTAAAATCACGTAGCGGCAGTGGCGCAACAGCGCAGAAGTCCATTTATCAGGATTTTTCTGCTTCAGAAACTCCTCGACCAATCCCCGTTTAGAGATCCGCGTGCTGTGTTCTAGGAGCGTCCGAATCGTTGGTAAATCTGGTGCTCTATCAAGGTCGATCTCTTTTTTGGAAACAGGTAAAATTAGACCATTAGGGGTCTGTTGGACAAAAATTACTGTCACAGATTTTTCACCCAATCGGGTGACAGCAGCGATCGTATTATCGTCATCCTCTTCCCCCTGCTGAGTAAATTCGCAAGGCTTATGATCGCCTCTAGCAGACGGTAGCTTGATGTTATTTGCTTCAGCAATTTTCCTCCTGGTTTCTCCAGATAAATAGTCTGCTCTTGTGCCTTCCCAGTCTTGCTGATGCACAGGTTCAACCCCTTGAGGGATGGAAGCATCAATCTGATAAACCGATTCAATTAACTCATCTGTTTCATCGGGTAGTTGGATGAACGTTTTCTTTCGCAAGGCTAACCAGGTGCGGAGCAGAATATGGCGGTTGTAGATAAATCCAGATTCAGTAAACTGGGCTTTCCCAGTTTCATCACAGTTTGGCGAAATGAGCCACATCGTTGGCTGAGTCAATTTTGTAGGTCGTTCTTTCCGTTCTGCGTGACGATGCAGCCGTCCCGATCGCTGCAGCAGTAAATCAACCGGTGCAAGATCACTAATCATTAAATCAAAATCTAGATCTAGACTTTGCTCAATCACCTGCGTTGCCACTAAAACATAACGATGGGGACGTACTCGAGCTTTATCGGGTTTACCAAACTTGGTAATGCAATCCTTCTCGATGCATTCCCGATCAGTAAACAGAAATCGCCCGTGAAATAGCCCTAGTTCATTTGGGGTAAAGTGCTCCTTCAATCGTTCAAACACTTCCTGTGATCGTCCCACGGTTGAACAAATCACTGCTGCACAACCACCATCTACTAATTTTTCCTTCAACACCTCTGCCCATTCCTTATCATTCACCCAACGCAAAGTAAGAGTTCGAGTCACATGGGGCGATGCCGGGAATGACGTTACGTCCACCCCTGCTGCTGGCGTAAAGGCTGTTAGCCGAGGGTATGGCTTATCTATCGGAAGTTCTGGTTCTGAACAACCACAACCTGTAGCATAGGCATTTACCAATCTGCGGCGAGTATCGGCAGGCAACGTTGCAGAGAGGGCAATCACTGGGGAACCTAATAGCGCCAACCACTCTAGAAATCGTTCCAGCAAAGTACTGGTATAGAGGTCGTAGGCATGAATTTCATCCAGGATGACGGTTCGACCTGCCAAACCGAATAGTCGGACGAATTGATGGCGCGATCTCACCGCTCCCATCAACGCCTGGTCTACTGTACCCACTCCATAAGGGCTCAGCAGTGTGCGTTTCCGTGCTGTATGCCATTCACCCGCTGCGACTTTTCCTTCCTTTGGCCTTCCTTCTTCGTCATAGACCTGATCCAATCGACAAATTGTTTGCTGATAGTCCTCTCTGAGGGCAGCAGCAGAATGGCTAAGAGTCAAGTTGACAATGCTATCAGGGTAACGTTGTCCAAGAAACTTTCGCACCCGTTCCCACATGGCATTACTGGTTGCCTGAGTTGGTAAGCCGATGTAAAAGCCCCCAGTTTCAGCCTGGTGTTGTAGATGATCTGCCAGATATAATGCCGCTTCCGTTTTACCCTCACCCATTGAAGCTTCCACTAGAATCAAGCAGGGCGCAGTTAAGGTTGATGCAGTGGCAATCACACTATTCTGTAATGCCCTTGGCTCCGTAATCTGTGGAAACAACTTAGTAAACTGGAGTGGCTCTCTCCTAAATGTCTTTGTCCAACCGATCGCAGTTAATGCCCGATTCGCTTTTTCTAGAAGTTTTACTACGTACTTATCAAATGAGGTGTCATTAGCATAAGGAAAGCCCGTTTTCTCATCAGGGTTAGACGCGATCCAATCTGAAACGGTTGTTAGTCCTGCCAAAATCATCGCGGCAGCATTATCACATTGGGTAGGTAAGTCCGTATTCGTCAAGCCAACAAACTTTTGCAATTGCTGAAAAATAGTGTGGGCAAAACGGCGATGTTGCCAGTCACTCCCCTCGCTTGTGCCGCACAACCCATCATGCAAATTATCAATATCTTTTTGAGATGGGAAAAAGCCATGATGCCCACCCACAATGATGGCTAGTTTTCGCGCCAACTTCTCAGCTTGTTTGGTGGGTATCAACTCTCCCAAACCAGCATCCAGTAAAAACTCTGGCATGGTCTTAGCGGTTACAGTTCCATGCGGTGTTTTGCCATCCGGTAAATTGAGCCATAAATCGTAGAAATGCTCACCAACGAGTGCTTTCCCTACCTCACTCACTTGAAATTGAAAGGCAGGGCTGACTTTGCCTAAGTCATGACAACCAGCCAAGAAACCACAACATCTGATGAGGGAGTCGCCCGATAATCCCAACCCTTTTTCCAAAGCCGCGATCGCCACCGGACTCAGGTAATTCCTCATAATCTCCATTGCAACCGCTGCTGTATCCGCTAAATGGCAAATGACAGGGTGATATTTTGGAGAACCATCTTCAAAAAACTCTCCTGAGCCAGTCTTAGCCCAAAATCGTGTATTCATATCTTTGAATCTCTATCACTACGTTGATTCGCACAGAAATTATGAATCTTAGAGTTTATAACTCTGGTTCATTCCTTCAACTTCTTCTCGCAATAACTGCACCAACTCTGATGGCTTCTGCACAATCGCACCCAAAGTGATAGCGATCGCGCAGAAACGTGATCTCACTGCAAATAATTCGCTCACTGACTTCAAGTTCCTCAGCTAGACTGGGGGCAGTTTGGCGTGACTCTTTTCTGAGTAAAGCATCAATTTCTAGAAGCCGTTCCAGGTGCCTTGACATACCCGTATCCGATGAATTGAGTCTATCTTAAACAGGTAACCCGGCAAAATCCTTTCCGGGTTCAAAAGTAATTCAGTTTTTTGCCGAGGTTGAGGGCTCCACAAGCAGCATTTGAATCTGCCAATTGGAACTCCCCTCCCCTGTCCATTGCGAAGTTAAGGATCGTGGATTTAATAACTCCGAAATTTTCAGCCCTCACCCCCAACCCCCAACCCCTCCCCCTCTCCCAGCGGGAGAGGGGGCAGGGGGGTGAGGGCAATCAGGAGTTTATCGGTGTTATTTAATTCTCATTCCTAAGTGCCTGCAAGCAGGATCAGGGTGAGCTTCTGCCCGTACTTTCGGAGCAGTTCTGTGGCCAAAACCGATCGCGCCAAGGGTAGCATGGTAGACCTGACGGCTCGTAGTGACCTGGATGGAATTCTGGCTGAGGTTGCAGTTCAGGAGGCGTGGGGCATTGGTCACCATATTGCCGAAGCTCTGCGAGATCGGGGGATTGGGGAGGAAATTGGGGAAAGGATAGTTTTTCGTCGAAAAACTATATAACTTTAAATTTATAATATAGGCATAGAAATTTAGTGTTTCCCATGTCTCTTCATCCTTGGGGTACAACCAGGCATTCTGCTTTCCTGCTGTCCCTGATGGCTTTACTTCTGGGCCTCAGCCCTGCCCTCTCCAGTGCAGTTCCAATAGACCAGAGTCACTCTGCATCACCGTTGCAACTGGCTCAAGCTCAGAACCCCCGCAAAGTTGAGGCAGATCGATTGTTCGACCAGGGAATTGAGCAATTCAACACCAGTCAGTTTGAAGCAGCGCTGCGATCGTGGCAGCAAGCCCTGAATCTGTATCGGGAGATCAAGGACCGCTGGGGTGAGGGAGCTGCCCTGGGCAACCTGGGGATTGTTTACAGGAACCTGGGAGACTACCCCAGGGCAATTGACTACCTGCAACAACGTTTAGTTATTACCTGGGAGATCAGGGATCGGCAGGGAGAAGGTCAATCCCTGGGCAATCTGGGTAGTGTCTACTTCTTCCTGGGGGACTACCCTAGGGCGATCGACTACCAGCAACAGAGTTTAGCCATCGCCAGGGAACTCAAAGACCGATTGGGGGAGGAACAATCCCTCGGCAATCTGGGCATTGCCTATAGCGCTCTGGGGAACTATCCTAAGGCGATCGACTACCAGCAACAGCGTTTAGCCATCGCCAGGGAACTCAAAGACCGATTGGGGGAGGAACAATCCCTCGGCAATCTGGGCATTGCCTATTATTCTCTGGGGGACTACCCCAGGGCGATCGACTACCAGCAACAGAGTTTAGCCATCGCCAGGGAACTCAAAGACCGATTGGGGGAGGAACAATCCCTCGGCAATCTGGGCAATGCCTATAACGCTTTGGGGAACTACCCTAAGGCGATCGACTACCAGCAACAGCGTTTAGCCATCGCCAGGGAACTCAAAGACCGGCTGGGGGAGGAACAATCCCTCGGCAATTTGGGACTTGCCTACCTGTCCCTGGGAAACTACCGCGAGGCGATTGACTACTATCAACAGAGTTTAGCCATCGCCAGGGAACTTAAAGACCGATTGGGGGAGGGGCATTCGCTGGGCAATCTGGGCATTGCCTACTTGTTCCTGGGAGAGTCCTCCAGGGCGATCGACTACCAGCAACAGAGTTTAGCCATCGCCAGGGAACTTAAAGACCAATTGGGGGAGGGGCATGCCCTGAGTAATCTCGGTTTAGCCCTATTCAAATCTGACAAGCTGGCTGAAGCAGAACAAAACCTGCTGGCCTCCATTCAGGTGTATGAATCCCTGCGCCAGGGGTTAGAAGATACTCAGAAGGTCTCCATTGCTGATACCCAGCGTGATCCCTACAACAATCTGCAACGAGTTCTGGTGGCTCAGAACAAAGTAGAATTTGCTCTAGAAATTGCTGAACGGGGACGGGCTAGAGCTTTCGCAGAGTTACTGACAAAACGCACCCAGGGGCAAGAAGCACTCACGATTCAGCCCATTCAGATGGCCGAGATCAAGCAGGTGACCAGGGAGCAAAAGGCAACGCTGGTAGAGTATGCCAATATCGATAATGAGCAACTCTTCATCTGGGTGGTCCAACCTACAGGCGAGGTGACCTTCCGCCAGGTGGACTTGAAACTTTTGAAACAACAGCAGCAGACCTTAGGTGACTTGATTTTCGAGAGTCGCGAGTCAATTGGCATCCGGGACCGTAGTGTTGCGTTTCAGGAAACGATCTCCTATAACGCCCCCGATCGTCAGGACTACCCGGAACTGAAACAACTCTACCAACTGCTGATTCAACCGATTCAGGACCTGCTACCCCAGAATCCACAACAGCGGGTCATCTTCCTGCCTCAGGGAGCCCTCTTCTTCGTTCCCTTTGCGGCATTGCAGGCTCCTGATGGTTCCTATCTCCTAGAGCAACATACGATCGTCACCGCTCCTGCCATTCAGGTGCTGCAATTGACGCGACAACAACGACAACGCCTGGCTGCATCTCGTGGTCCTGCCGTCGTTGTAGGCAATCCTACGATGCCAAAGGTGGTGTTACAGGTGGGAGAACCCCCCGTTCGCCTGCCCAGGCTACCAGGTGCGGAGGAGGAAGCCAGGGCGATCGCCCAGATACTGAAAACGGAACCACTGACGGGAGATCGGGCTACCAAGGATATGGTGGTTCAGCGGATGAAACAGGCCCGCATCATTCACCTGGCTACCCATGGCCTGCTGGATGAGGTGAAGGGGTTGGGGATTCCAGGGGCCATTGCCTTGGCTCCTACAGGCAATGATTCCGGGTTGTTGACGGCTGAGGAATTGCTGGTTCTGAAGTTGCAGGCAGAACTGGTGGTATTGAGTGCCTGCAATACAGGGCGAGGCTATGTGACAGGGGATGGGGTGATTGGGTTGTCTCGATCTCTGATCACAGCGGGCGTACCCAGTGTCATCGTATCCCTCTGGAAAGTGCCGGATACCCCGACGGCAGTGTTGATGACCCGGTTCTACCAGAATCTCGACCGGGGACAGGATAAAGCAACTGCACTCAGACAGGCAATGCTGGACACAAAACAGAAATACCCGGACCCCAAAGCCTGGGCCGCCTTCACCCTGATGGGAGAATCGGAATAGGGAACTGCACCCATAGAAAAACCCCCAGTCCATCTGAACCAGGGGCTGTCCTCAAGAGGAAGGGATTAGGAGATTGGTGTTCGATCGGACAGCGAAATCTTACTGAACTACCTGGAATCGCCAGTTCAGGGCACGGGGAGCCTGGTAGGGTGCGGTGGGCAGAGGCATGTCTCCATAGGTTTCACCGGGGGCATGGAACCGCCAATGCAGGGCGTAGGGCTTGCGGTAGGACTGAGCAGCAGCGGGTGTGAACTCCATCTTTTGTCCCCGGTAAATCAGTTGCATTGTAGAAGCCTCTGGGTTTGTGATGCGATTAACTCCAGGTTGGATCACTGCTGTTCCGCTCTCCATATCGTGATCTGAAGGGGGTTAGGGAGTGATCTTGCCGCCCCATCTCCGTGATATCGATCATTCCCCTAGTGGTAAGTCAGTCAATGATTGACGGTCAGCCAAAATCCAGGTTGTTGATTGGGGTTAAATTTTGCGGGTCTTCGACCCGTCAAAATTTTCCTGACGGAACACTAGCCTCACGTTAAAACTGTCCATACTGCTTCCTGGACAATCTCTTACTGAGGATAGGGCAAGATCTCAACGAACCCATATCTGGCTAATCCGATCGCACCACCCGCCAGAACTAACCAGACAGAATTGACGTTGTAGCGAAACACAGCTATGGCACTCACAATTGCCATGATTATGGTTAAAGTATCCACCAGGGCAGCTCGGCCCAGGGTACAGGTCACCCCTGCCATTAATCCCAGAGAGGCTGCATTCACACCATCCAGAAATCCACTGGCCCAGGGAGATTGACGCAACCTGGCCACCCAGGGATTAACGACTCCAACCAGTACAAAAGCAGGCAAGAAAATACCGATCGTCGCAACGATTGCACCTGTATTACCTGCTAATAAATATCCAATAAAAGTTGCTGTTGTAAAGACAGGGCCTGGGGTAATTTGCCCGATTGCGATGGCATCCAAAAGTTGCTGTGAGGTTAGCCAATGATTGCGATCGACCAGTTCCCGTTGCAGAAATGCCAGCAACACATATCCACTACCATAGAGCACACACCCAACCTTGAGAAAGAAGAGAAAAATACTCCCCCCACTGATAGAGGTCACGGTTGCTGTTGTACTGCCAGCCTGGGCCAGAATCCCTGAAACGGGCAGCAGGAAAGCACCCGTGATTGACCCCCTGCGCTGCCACTGCTTAACCAGCATGACCACAACACCCAACATAAAAAGAGCCAGAATTTCATCTAAACCAGCAAAATAGGCTGCGATCGCACTCACCCCAGCGACAATCGTTGGCGCATCCCGAACGGCCTTTTTACCCAGATTCCAGACTGCTTGCAGCACAATCGCAATCATCACCGGTTTAATGCCATAAAGCAGCCACCCCACCCCAGGAAGCATTTGGTAGTGCACATAAATCATCGCCAAACCCCAAACGATGAGCATGGCAGGCAGAATAAAGCAGCTTCCTGCAACCAGCAACCCACGCCATCCAGCCCGTTCATAGCCAATGTGAATGGCTAGTTCTGTCGAGTTGGGGCCTGGAATCAAATTCGTGATCCCCAGCAAATCCAGCAGTTTCTCACGGCTCATCCACTGTCGATGATTAACGACCTCCTGGTTCATCATGGCAATATGGGCTGCTGGTCCCCCAAAAGCGATCGCCCCCAGACGTAAAAAGACGATCGCGAGTTCTGCCAATCGCTGCTGTTGTTGACTGCGATTCAGGAAGGCATAGGCAACCGGTTCCTGTCCTTCCGGATTCTCTTGAGCCGGTTTAATTTCAGGCATGGGTTAGGACTCTCTAGATACACTTGACACACCTGATTTTCCCCCATTCTTTCACCTCTTCTGGGCTACCGTGTATCCATAATTCCTTCCCGAGAGCAGGGACTATTCATTCTGGGAAGGTAAAGAGCTTGGGCCAGGGATCTCGATCGAGGCTCCAGGCTCGGGCGATCGAGCTCTGGTCCTGCCGCAGATCAGCCCAAGCGGTTGCTCCCCAGAGGAGAGGTGGGTGTACGAAGTATATTGATACCTTAAAAATTGAGTGGATGGGAGGGATGGGAAGAGGAACAGAACTTTCCGATCGATAAGTTACTGTCTTTCCACTCAAAGATCTGCTCTAACTGTTCCAGGGAGACAAAACCATATTGCCAGAGAATCATGGGTAAGTAGGATTCCTGTTCAGGATGCTCCAGGACAAAGGAGAGCGCAGCATCTGAGATAGCCAGTTCTTCCCTCAGAAACTCGATAAGACGGGATTGTTGGGATTCGATCGGCATAGAAACCTGGAATAGGGAACAGTGAGGGTAGATGCTCTGGAACGATGGATGGATTGTCTCCCTGTTATACTCACAGGTTTTCAGCAAAATGCTATGTGTTGCGAGAACTGTAACATTTGCCGATCGGTCCTGGGTTTCTGTGGAGCACCGGTTAAGCCTCAGACTCTGGCGACACTTTCTCCTTAAATTGCTTCCCAGCAGAAAAGGCGGGAACTTTCGTTTCAGGGATTTTGAGCACCTCTCCTGTGCGGGGATTGCGCCCATCTCGGGCCTGTCGGGTCCGCACCTCAAAGGTACCAAATCCCACCAGGGTAACTTTGTCTCCCTCTGAAACCGTATCCACGATCGTCTCAAGAATGGCGGACAAAACGAGATCTGCTTCCTTTTTGGTCACACTTACTTTAGAAGCAATCGCATCAACTAATTCACCCTTATTCATGGATACACCTCAATTATTTTCCTTTTGGAGTACTACGGCGGGTTCCAGTTGACCGGGTGGTCGAACTGCGCCGGGTTGTTTTAGCAGATGTAGTTGTGGTGCGGCCCCGTCCCCGTTTGGGTATTACTCCTGGCTCCACAGGTTCAGGGGTTTGGCTGCGGCCCCGTCCCGTTTTGGCTACAGGCTTCTGCCCGGTTAAAGGGGGTTCCGGGCTATCCACAGGAACGGTGACCATGCTCTCGGGCTGCGCCAGAGCGACTACCGGCTGTTGTGAGATCGGGCTAACTTCAGGAACTGGCGCATGGCCATTACGCTCTACCCGGTCTGTCTGCTTTTTCCGCCTTTGCCGTCTGGGAGCAGTTTCAGGGGGTTCACCTTGCTGGCCACGCTTACCGGAGGGCACGTAGCGTCGGAGAGACCAGGCACTTACACTGAGACCTAACTGTTCAGAGAGCAGGGAAGCCACCTCAACATAGCTGTATCCCTTGGCCAGAGCTGCTCGTATAGAAGGAGCAACCTGGTTAATGGCCTCCACGATCGGCAAATGGTCTTTTTCTTTTTTCGGCAGATTCCTGAGGAAGGATTCGACCTGTTCCAGAGTGGACCGATGAACAGCTCTGGATTTAGAACGGGTAACGGTAGGCATGGTATGGGTCCCGTGAGAGTGGTCAATGAGAAAACGGGAAAACCGGTTTGAGAAGTTATCCCCTTAAAACCGGCAGCAGGAGGGAATGGATAAACCTATAGCCGGTTATAACCAGTGAAAAAATTACTGAAGTAGCAGCTTTATAGCACAAATTTGTAGCAATACAACTGATTCAGAAACCAATCTTCTGTCCCTAGATTGACCCAAGCACCAGACAATCCCTGCAAGCTGATCGGTTTTCTCTGGATCAAGCTCACTGAATCAGACCCACAATCGGTAAGCCAGGAAAGCTAACTTTTTCCTCAACGGTTCTCGATTCACGCAAAAGACCCATGCCTTTGCGATTCTTGCTCCCGTTCCAGAGATGCACCTGTTTTCTGGCCTAGACGCGATCGCCACGCAACTTGACTCCACCGATCTGCCAGCGGATCATCTCCCTAAAGTTGCCTGCGGCAGCATGAACTTCGAGGTCCAGTTCTGATTGAATATCCTGCCCCCCGATCGTGATCGGTATGGCATCCTGTTCGTCAAGGAGCAGGATTACTTCAAGCTGCGCTCCATCAGAATTATCTGAGCACTGTGTTCCGAGACATTGTCCGTAGGGCGACGTTGAATGTAAGCCCCTGTGGATTGCATGTCCCAAGCCTGACGATTATCAGCTAAGAGGATGTCGAGGATTTCTTTCAACTCCCTGGCGCAGTCTGGATCTTCAACCGGGGTGACCGCTTCTACCCGACGATCGAGGTTGCGCTGCATCCAATCCGCACTACCGATGAAGACTTCTTCCTGGCCACTATTATGGAAATGGAAGATCCGGGAGTGTTCCAGATAACGCCCCACAATGCTAATAACCCGAATATGGTCACTGACACCGGGAATGCCCGGTCGCAAACAACACATGCCCCGAATGATCAAATCGATTTGTACCCCCGCTTGGGATGCTTGGTAGAGCGTTTTGATAATGCCAGGGTCAATCAACGCATTCATCTTGGCAATGATGCGTCCGGGTTTGCCATTTTGGCAATGCTCAATTTCACGCCGGATCAGGGCCACCATGCGATCGCGCAGGGTTACAGGCGCGACCAGCAACTTACGGAAAGTTTTTTGTTTGGAGAAGCCCGTCAGGTAATTGAACAAATCAACCAGATCCGATCCGAGGTCTTCCCGGCAACTGAGTAATCCCAAATCAGTGTAAATCTTAGCCGTTTTGGCATTGTAATTACCGGTACCGATATGGACGTAATGGCGAATGACATCTCCCTCTTTACGGATCACCAGCAAGATTTTGGTGTGGGTCTTCAAGCCCATGACACCATACACCACATGCACCCCTGCTTCTTCCAGTGCCCTGGCCCAGCTAATATTACTAGCCTCATCAAAGCGAGCCTTGATCTCCACAAGGGCAACGACCTGTTTGCCATGCCGGGCTGCATCGATCAGGGCACTGACAATCGGCGAGTCGCTGGAGGTGCGGTAAAGGGTCATTTTAATCGCCTGTACACCTGGATCCTGGGCTGCATGGGTAATGAAATGCTCAACCGATGCTGTGAATGACTCGTAGGGATGATGAACCAGCAAATCACCCTGACGAATGATATGGAAAATATCATCCCCTGCTTCTTCGCCCTGAGAGAGGTTTTCAGCCAAATGACGCAATCGTTTGGGAATAACAGGAGTCCAGGACGGATCCTTCAGGTGGGGTAGGGGTAAGGCCATAAAGGCCATTAAGTCCCTCACGCCCAACCAACCCTGAGTCATGTAGAGATCATTCGGATCGACGTTCATACCTTTAATCAGGGTTTGCTTGACAAACTCTGACATGGTGGGCGCAAACTGGAACCGCACAATGGAACCTCCAAAGCGGCGTTTGCTTAATTCTTGCGAAATCGCTTCAATCAGATCATCCGCTTCTTCTTCCTGCACCGAAAGATCGGCATCACGGGTCACTCGGAAGAGATGGTGCTCCTGGATGGTCATCCCTGGGAAGAGGGCCTCCAGATTCTCAGCAATCACCTGTTCCAGGGCAACACCAGCCCAGACAACCGGACGATCGCTGTGGGGATGAAACTCCGGAGGCAGAGGGACAAAGCGGGGCAAACTATCGGGCACTTTCACCCTGGCAAAGCCTTCTTCCCCTGTTTCCAGATCTTTCAGCACAACAGCCAGGTTCAAACTCAGGTTTGACATCACTGGGAAGGGATGGGCGGGGTCTACAGCCAGAGGCGTCAGGATTGGAAATACCTGCTTTTCAAAGTGCTGCTGTAAATAGTGCTGCTGACTCTGGCTTAATTCAGCGTACTTCAAGACATGCACCCCTGCGGCTGCCAGTTGGGGGCGTATCTCTGCTTCCAGGAGTTTCTGTAGCTGATCAACCATCGGATGCAACTGTTGGCTAATCTCATCCAACTGTTGCTGGGACGATCGACCATCAGGGGTGAGCGGATCCACTTCAGCTTCTAGCTTGCGCTGCAGGCTGGCCACCCGCACCATGAAAAATTCATCCAGGTTGGCACTAAAGATCGCCGCAAATTTCACCCGTTCTAGCAGGGGAGTGCGCGGATCCATCGCTTCATGCAACACCCGGCGATTGAATTCCAACCAGCTTAGTTCCCGGTTGAAGTAATACTGGGGATCGTTCAGATCAATAGACACAGCAGCTTTAGCCTTTTTAGTCTCAGACATTGTGATTACACAAAAGAATTACACAGAAATCAAGTGTGATTTTACAGTTGGAGAAAAGAGCAGTAAAAATAGCAGAATTTGTAAAAAATAATTTTATGTTTTGGCCAACCTAATAGCTCATAGCACAGCCACATTAAAGACCTGTATCAGAAATCTGATATCTTTCTAAATTTTATCTTTCCAGATTTTCCAAAAAAGTCAATCTCAACTTTGTTCAATATC
Organism: Leptolyngbya sp. 'hensonii'; assembly: GCF_001939115.1. Taxonomy (GTDB): domain Bacteria; phylum Cyanobacteriota; class Cyanobacteriia. The sequence continues at coordinate 27,654 of NZ_MQTZ01000037.1, forward strand.
TTCGACCTATTCAAGGAAATCTAAATTTTTCATTAAGCAAAGCTCTTGATTTATGCCTAATGTTTGATAGCCATTCTATTTAGGATATGAACGGGATCCAGGGGTGGAACCTCTGGATGAGGGGACCGCCCCACCGCTCTTTGCTCCTAACCAATTTGTGAATGCTCTAGAGCATACTTGAAAAGAGTCTGACGGTCAAAAACGCAACTCCGTGAACTGCAACCGTCACTATGGGCTGACTGGTTTGAGCCAATGGTGGCGATCAGCTTCGTTCTTTTTGGAGCCAGAGCCTTAGTGACCAGGGCGAGGAAGAGACAGGCTTTTCAGCGGCTCCTTACAGCCTGAATTGGTTTTGATTAAAAACTGGATTAGCCTGCCTTGACGACATAACCTTTTCTTAAATTGAAGCCAACCTTACTTAATCAATCATTACTTCTAAGGCTTATATATTCTCTACAGCAATTTCCAGCCTAGTGAGGCGTATTTGATAGAATGATTTGTATGTTTACTTCATGCTCAATCAAGTGCAACCATACTCACTAGATCTTAGACAGAAAATTGTTGATGCATATCTTGAAGGGAATACGTCGCAACGTCAAATCGCTATACAATTTCGAGTTGCTTATAGTTTCGTGCGAAAGTTAATCAAACAACATCGGGAAACAGGTGAGATTGTCCCCAAACAACGAACTGTGCAAACACCGACCAAACTAAGTGTTGAGCAACTGGAGA
>NZ_MQTZ01000038.1 GCF_001939115.1 Leptolyngbya sp. 'hensonii'
CATGGCAAGCGTCCAAGCCAGCGAGGGAAACGAGTCTCGATTCTAGGGGCGATTAGTCTGCGGGAGGTCGTGACTTACTGCAATCTCATGGGGTCAACTGATGGACTGACCTTTGAAGCCTTTATTTCCCAGAAACTTGTGCCTAAGTTATGGAAAGGTGCCTGTGTCATCCTGGATAACTGCTCTATTCATCTGGGTGAAGACGTTAGAAATTTGATTGAGGATGCAGGAGCCAAGCTAATTTTCCTACCCCCTTACTCACCAGACTTTTCACCTATCGAGAATTGCTTTTCAAAGATTAAGAGCATTCTGCGTTCGATTAAGGCACGCAGTTATCCAGAACTTGCCAAAGCTATTGATGAAGCTTTCTCCCAGGTGTCATCGAGCGACTTAAGGAACTGGTTCTCTCATTGCTGTTACTGTGCCTCACCAGCATAAAAAACGCTGTATTAGTAGTCAACAGCCATGAACCATAAATCTCCCGCACTCCCTCAGGTGCTCAGACGGCTTGGAGGCATTGTTGTTCTGGCGATCGCCTACTATGCCATGGCTGAAATGTCGCGGCAACTGGCCTCTACGCCTCAATCTGTGACCCCAGTGTGGCCCCCAGATGGCATTGCGGTTGGCTCTGTCCTACTGTTTGGCAACTGGATCGGATACGGTGTTTTGCTGGGTTCATTTCTCGCCAACTTCTGGGCTTTCCGAGATCCGACCAGTTTCTTATCCCTGGCACTTTCAACCCTGCCCGTGCTAGGGATTGCGATCGGTACCACCCTGGGAACCCTGTTAAGTGCGTTTCTGCTGCGGAAAACCACCCGGTCTGAGTACCCTCTGGATCGCGTCACCCACGTATTCAAATTTCTCATCCTTGCAGGCATGGTCGGCCCCGTCATCAACGCGACTGTGGGTGTGGCCTGTCTGGCGTTGAGTGGGAAATTACCCTGGGCCGCCTATGGCACCGTCTGGCTCACCTGGTGGATTTCCAATGTTTCAGGCATTTTTATTGTTACCCCAATTCTGCTCAGTTGGGGACACCTGCTTCAAAAGCACAGACCTTTGATCCTTGGCTGGCCATTCCTCAAATCACCAGCAAAGGATGTCGAGCATTCTCCCAGGTCGCAAACTTTAGTCAACATGCGCTGGTTGAGTATCTGGTTCATCCTGGAGCCAATCATCCTGCTGGCGCTGGTGATTCTGATTGGCAATGTTGCCTTCGGTGGGGGATATCACCTGGAGTATATGTTGATCCCAATCCTGCTCTGGTCTGCTTTTCGCCTGGGGCAAGCAGGAGCAACCTTCCTCACTTTTATCGTGGCTGCGATCGCTGTGATGGCGACGGTCAACGGCAAAGGTGGTTTTGCGGCTGCGGATTTGAATCAATCCTTGATGCAATTGCAATCCTTTATTGGTGTGATTACGTTCACTGTGCTTGTGCTGACGGCAACGATCTCAGAACGAACACAGGCAGAAACTCAGTTGCGACTGGCTTTTGCTGAATTAGCCCAAACAAATGAAACTCTGGAACATCGCGTACAAGAGAGAACAGAAGAATTACACGAAAAGAACGCAGCTTTACGAGAAACTCTGGATACCTTGAAGCGGACGCAATTGCAGATGTTGCAGAGTGAGAAAATGTCAGCACTGGGACAGATGGTGGCAGGGATTGCCCATGAAATCAACAATCCAGTTAATTTTATCCATGGCAACATCAGCCACATTGATGATTACATGCAAAGCTTATTAACCGTGGTGCAGGGATATCAAACCCACTATCCCCAGCCTCCTCAAACGCTCCAGGAAACCCTGGATGAGGTGGATATTGACTTTCTATGTGAAGACCTGGGCAAGCTGTTGCAATCCATGAAAGTTGGCACCGATCGGATTCAGCAAATTGTTGTCTCGCTCCGCAACTTCTCGCGCCTGGATGAAGCCGAATTCAAGGCGGTTGACCTGCATGAAGGGATTGACAATACACTGCTAATTCTGCAACACCGGCTTAAGGCAACACCAGAGTCTCCAGCCATTGAAGTCATGACAAACTACGGTCAATTGCCCCTGGTGGAGTGTTATCCAGGGCAACTCAATCAGGTTTTTATGAACCTGTTGGCCAATGCCATTGATGCCCTAGAAGAATTGAACCAGCGACAGACCGAGGCAGGAAAAATCTGGATTTCCACCCAGGTTACAGTTGAGCATCAGGTACAGATTGTAATCGCAGACAATGGTCCAGGAATCCCTGCAAGCCTGCAATCGCGGGTCTTCGATCCTTTCTTCACCACCAAGGCGATCGGCAAGGGAACGGGGCTGGGCTTATCGATCAGCTACCAGATTGTGACCGAAAAACACAATGGCAAAATGTGGTGTGATTCGATACCAGAAAAAGGGACCAAATTTGTGATTGAAATCCCGATTCATCAGCCTAAATTGATACCTGATTAAAACGACGGGGGTTCAATCACCTTTAGGTTTGGCACTGGTCTTCCAATGAAGGATTAAGGCAAGCCCTCTCTGAATGAGGAGTTCTTGCACGGACAAAGGACAATTGCAGAACTGCTGGGGTAGTGCTTTTGGCCAACCCCAAATGAGGGTGCACCCGGCCAAAGGCTCGTCCCGTGGCCCGAATCCCTACCCCCTCAGTTTTATCAGTCCTCCTTTAGAAGACCAGGGCCAGAATCATCGCCCTTTTGAAAGAGACTCAAGAATCCAGCCATAATTGAATCAGTAAACCTACTGATTCGATCGTCCTCCCCATGAAAAGGTTATCGCTGGTTGTGGCGTTTCTGCTGGGATTGTGTCTGGTCCTACTGCCGATCGGAATCGATCAATGGAGCGCTTCCCAGGCTCCAGCAGTGGCAGCCCAAAAACGGCCCGTTGCCAAAGTTCCCTCGCGCAAGAAACCAGTTGTGCCGGTGGGCGATCGTACCCCTAAAAAGCCAGTTCAACCGAAGAAGGAAGTCGTGCCTCCCGGTCAGCAGCCCTTTGCTCAAACGATTCGGGGGCTGAAGAAGCAGGAGGGGCTGTTCACGGTTTACCAGAATTTGAAGACGAACAAGCTCCTGGTGGAAATTAAGCCAGAACAACTAAACGTCAACTTCCTCTGGACGACGACCCTGGAATCGGGAATTGGGGAACGGGGCATTTACAGTGGTCTGCCGATCAGTGATTTCCTGTTTTACTTCCGGCGGGTGAATAACTCCCTACAACTGACGGTCCGGAATGTGAACTTCCGGGTACGTCCGGGAGATCCCCTGCAGCGATCGATCAATCGCTCCTTCAGCGATTCCGTCCTCTATGCCCTGCCGATCCGCAGTACCCATCCCCAGCGCAAAACCCTGCTGGTGGACCTTTCTGCCGTGCTGTTGAGTGACTTTCCTGGCCTCTCCCCCGATCTTTCCCGCTTGCTGGGTGCCTCCTACACGGTGGATCCCAGCAAATCCTATTTGGGGCAAGCCAGGGCGTTTCCGCTCAATGTGGAACTGGAATCGATTTATAACTTTTCGTCCTCTGGGGGTGGTCGAGCAGTGGAGACCCTGCCGGACAGTCGGGCTTTGACTTTGCGGGTGCGGTATAGCCTGTCCCATCTGCCGCAGCAGAATGATTATCAGCCACGGCTGGCAGACGATCGGGTTGGTTATTTCATTACCGCTTACCAGGATTTCTCCAACGATAACCGACGGGAACCTTTTGTACGCTACATCAACCGCTGGCATCTGGAAAAGCAAGACCCAACGGCACCCCTCTCCCCGCCTAAGAAGCCGATCAAATTCTGGATTGAGAATACCGTACCGCTGGAATACCGGGAATCGGTGCGGGATGGCATTCTCATGTGGAACAAGGCTTTTGAAAAAATTGGGTTTCAAGATGCGATCGTCGTAGAGCAGATGCCCGATGATGCGACCTGGGATCCGGCAGATATTCGCTACAACACGATTCGCTGGTTTAACTCCCTGGATGCCACCTTCGCGATGGGACCGTCCCGGGTCAACCCCCTGACTGGACAAATTCTGGATGCCGATATCATTGTGGATGCCAGCTTTATCCGGTTTATTAAACAGGAAGCCCAGATTTTTGCCGAAGGAGGGGGGAATCAGGAAAACAACACCCTGCCTCAACTGGTGCAAAATGGGGCCATGTGCAGCTATCGTCCGATTCCTCCTCGTCTGCTTCCGGCAACCGCCCCAACTCCAGAGGTGACACAGCCTTCCTTCCTGCGGAAAGCCGCTGAGGATTATGACCTCTGTTACAGCACGGATATGCTCCGGCACTTCGCGACGGGTTCTCTGGGGGTGGCTTTCCTGGGAAATGTGTCGCCCAGCAGTAGGGACATGCAAGAGTACCTGCAGCAGTTTCTCAAGTCTCTGATTGCTCATGAGGTAGGCCACACTCTGGGACTGCGACACAATTTCCATGCCAGTGCCATGCTGAAACCGGAGGAGCTGAACGATCGTCAGATTACCCGTACCAGGGGGCTGGTCAGCTCGGTGATGGACTATGTGCCCCCGAACCTGGCCCCGAAAGGGACCAAGCAAGGGGACTACTACACCACGGTTGTCGGCCCCTATGATGAATGGGCGATCGAGTATGGCTACCGCCCGATCGAGGGCGCAACGGTACCCCAGGCTGAACTACGGACGCTGGAGAAAATTGCCCAGCGTGCCCCGGAGCCGGATCTGGCCTATGCAACGGACGAGGATTTGTTTTCGTTTCTGGATCCGGATGTGAACCTGTTTGATCTGAGTGGAGATATGGTGACCTATTCTCGCTGGCAGATGGAGAATGCACGGGAGATGTGGAACCGCCTGGAGAAACGCTATCCGATTCGAGGAGAGAGCTATACCGAAGCAAGGAATGTCTTTGACACCATTCTGTTCCAGTACTTCAATTACGCTACGGCGTTGCCCCAGTACATCGGAGGCCAATCCTTTAGCCGCAGTCATGCCGGTGATCCCGAGGGTCGGCTACCATTTCAGCCTGTGCCCTTGGCACAACAACGGCAAGCCCTGACAGTGATCCAGAAATATGTCTTTGATGAAACGGCCTTTCGCTTCTCTCCAGATCTGTTGAATAAGCTGGCACCCTCCCGCTGGCGGCACTGGGGGAGTGATATTCCCCTTTTCAGGCTGGATTACCCCATCTACGAGCGGGTCTTCATGCTACAGCGTTTTGTTCTGGCTGATCTGTTCTCCCGCGATCGGCTGGCTCGCCTGCGGGACAGTGAGCTGAAAGCCAGACCAGGGGAAACCTTGACCCTGCCAGAACTGTTTGATACCCTGCAAACCGACATCTGGCGAGAAGTGGTGCAACCGGGGGAGGCTCCGCTACAACTCTCCAGCCTGCGGCGGGCTCTACAGCGGGAGTATCTGGAAACCTTGAGCGACATGGTGTTGCGGGCCTATACGGTTCCGGATGATGCCCGCACCCTGGCCTACTACCACCTGAAGCGCTTGCAGGATAATCTCAGCCGCAGCCTCAAACGTTCAGATCTGGATATTTACACTCGAGCCCACTTCGAGGAGAGCCGCGATCGGATTACTAAAACCCTGAATGCCGAGTTGAAAACTCGTTGAGCCTTCAGGGACTGGGGGCGGAACATTCCGTTGCAATCTCGGGCGATTTTGATAGCGATCGCATAGAATAGCTCACGACAAGCCAGGACTGGGCAATATCCAGGCTCAGTTCCACTTAAGGGTCGGCCCGTCGTGTGAGGAGCAACATCAGGAATGGAATTACTGGCATACCAGCATGCAGCCTTGCTGTACGAGGCTTATGTGTCTGAACTGCATCGTCGTTCGAGCAATGGCAAAAAGCCTGTCAGTAAAAAGCGGCGGGGGAAGCCACGATCGCAGTCACTTTCCCGGTCAACCGCCTCAAAGACGCTACATTCCCTCCTTCTTTCCCTGGCTCTGATGGTGGGGTTCTCCCAAAATACTCTGGCCGCCCTCAGTCGGGGCAGTCGGGGACCGGCGGTAACGGCACTGCAATTGAACCTGAAGAATGCGGGCTACGATCCAGGTCGTATTGACGGCGTTTTTGGCTCTGGAACTGAGCGGGCTGTCCGGCGATTTCAGCGTGATCGGGGCCTGCCCTCTGACGGCATCGTGGGTCGGCAGACAGAAGCAGTTCTGACCGGTGGGAGTAGCAGCAGTGGAGGCACGAGCGGTAGTTCCCGACCCCCCTCAGGAATTTCGTCCAGCCGCACCCGAGAACTCCAGCGACTCCTTGCCAACCAGAGGTGTTATAGTGGGCCGATCGATGGGATTTATGGCCCCCAAACCAATGCTGCAGTTATCCGGGCACAAAGGGCGTATGGGCTGGTTGAAGATGGAGTTCCTGGCCCAGCAACCCTGGCCGCCCTGCGGGGTTCTCGCTGTCGCTGCCTATAAGAGCGATATTCCCTGATCCCGAAAAATTATCTTGACAGTTGCAACTGTTAGAGTTACAACTGTAGTATGGCAACGTTAAAGCAATTTTCAGAACTCAATCCCTCCTGGTCACTGGACGAATTTGTGCAGACGTTAAACACGCTCCTGCCCCAATTTCTGCCTGCCCAAAAAGCCCATTCTCGGGTGCGAGAAGAGGTGACTCCCCGTCTGGTCCGCTATTACGCTGCCCAGGGATTGCTCGACGAAGCTTTGAAAGAAGGACGGGAAGCCCGCTATACCTACCGTCATCTCCTACAGATGCTGGTGGTTCGGAGGCTGTTGACGGAAGGATATGGGGCCAGTGCCATCAATACCCTGACAACTGCCAGGAGTAATGCGGAACTAGAAGCCCTTTTGGAAGGGGGGATGCAACTGACGGTGACTACGGCCAATCCTGCCTTAGCTTATCTCCAAGAGATTCAGCAGAGACAGGGGATGCCTGCTCCCCAAGTACTTGCTGTTCCTGCCCAGCCTTCTTCCCAGATCTCCTTGCCTACTAATCGATGGATCCGGCTGGAAGTGTTGCCGGGTCTGGAGGTGCATGTGCGGGAAGATTTCACGATTCCCACCAGTCCACAAGAGCAGCAAAACCTGCTGCAACACATTCTGCAAAAACTCTCTACTCTGATTCAAAAGCGGAGGCCATCCCGATGAATGCTCCCACCATCCAATTCATTCCCCTGCGTGAGGTTGTCAGCACCACCACATCAGCCACGCTGGACGTGCTGGTTAAGATTGTGCCCCCTGACCTGGACAGAACGCTGAAACGGCCTCCCCTCAATCTGGGCCTGGTGATTGACCGTTCCGGATCGATGCAGGCGGCGAATAAGATTAATTTTGCCAGAGCAGCAGCCTGTTATGCCGTGGAACAGTTGCTGCCCCACGATCGGGTCAGTGTCACCATTTATGACGATCGGGTTGAAACCCTGGTGCCTAATAGTCTGGTTTTGCACAAAGCGCTGATTATGAAGCAGATCCGGCAAATTAAACCCAGAAATATGACAGCACTCCATGCTGGTTGGGTTGAAGGCGGGGTGCAGGTCAGCCAGCATCTGAAGCCAGAGCAGATGAATCGAATTATTCTCTTATCGGATGGTCTGGCGAATGTGGGGGAAACCAATCCGGATGTGATTGCCAGTGATGTCCGAGGGCTGGCACAGCGGGGGGTCAGCACTACCACCATGGGAGTGGGCAATGACTACAATGAAGACCTGCTGGAAGGCATGGCTGTCAGTGGGGATGGCAACTACTACTACATTGAATCGGCTGAGCAACTGCCGGATATTTTTGAGATTGAGTTGCAGGGGCTGGTGGCAACTGTGGGACGGGCCGTGACCCTGAGCGTGGAACCCCTGGGACGAGTCGAACTGCTGGATGTTTTGAACGATCTGGATGTGGACCGTCATGGCTACTTGAAATTACCTAACCTGCTTCTGGGCAATCCGTTCAATCTGGTGTTGCGGTTGAAGGTTCCTCCGCAGTCTGCTAGTTCCTCGATCGACCTCTGCGGATTTTCCCTCTCCTGGGACGATCCAGCGCTACCCGAACGGCAAATGTTGCGGGCGATGTTGCAACTTCCGGCAGTCAGTGCGGCTGAACTGGATGAGTTTCCGTTCAATCTGGAGGTGCGGCGATATACGGCGCTGCTGATGTCTGCCAGGGCTAAACGGGAAGCTGTCCAGAGATTGGATGAAGGTAACTATGGAGCAGTCAGTGATCTTTTTGTCGCTACCCGATCGCAACTGTCTGAGGTGCCTTCTTCACCAGAGATTGAGCAGGAACTGCAATCCCTGGATGCCCTAGAAGCAGACTTACAAGCACAGGACTATGGGAGACTGCGTAAAAGTTCTCACTACGAAGCCATGTCACGCGGCTCGGTCTCTAGTGAAGAACAATTGCAACACTACTACGCACAAAAGCTGGGAGCGATTGACAAGAAACAGAAGGATCTGAATCACCGAATTTTAGTGGTTCAGGGAGACATTATCTATCAGCAAGTGGATGCGATCGTTAACACCACTGATGCCAATCTCACCGGCACAGGCAATGAGGTTGCAGCGGCAATTCACCGGGCTGCGGGTCCGGCTCTGGAGGAAGCCTGCCGTCTTCTCAAGGGCTGCAAGATTGGGGAAGCTAAATTGACCAAAGGGTATAACCTGCCTGTTCACCATATTCTGCACACTGTTGCTCCCCTATGGCAGGGGGGAGGGCAGGGAGAAGAAAAGTTACTGGCTCAATGCTATCGGAGTTGCCTGGAGCTGGCGGCCCAGAACAACTGCCAGTCGATCGCCTTCCCTGCGATCGGCTGCGGAGCCTTGGGTTTCCCGGCTGAGATCGCGACTCAAGTGGCTTTTGCCGTCGTCACTGACTTCCTCAAAACCCATTCGCTCCCTGACAGAGTCGTTTTTGTCTGTTTCGACTCAGGGATCTATGCCAGTTATCTGGCTCGATCCTGAGTTGTCCTCGGCGGAGCAGTTTAGTTATTTATTTTCCGGAGTAAAATAGGGTAATCAGTCCTTCATGTTAGTGAACTCAAACGATCGCAGAAAGTGAACGTAAAAGTGAATCCGCACCACCCGATTAATCAGGGATGCTAAGACTCAAAGGAATACTTCTTCCTCTTCTATGACCCTGAGCCCCAAATTTGCATTTGACAGAGATAATACAGGATACTACATTAATAATACGATCGTGATGGGGAACCTGCGGCGTAGGGCTTGATATCGATTCCAGGTGAGTATTCATGATGGATAGCTATCGGCTAACTCATTAGGACAGGGAGAGGAGGACCCTTTGCACCCCGTCTCATCCAAGTGACTACTGCTATATCTACCCAAAGGCTCCATATGCAGGACCGGAGGGAAAACCATGGGTTGCAATCACCCATGGCACGGGTATGGAAATTAGGACCTCTTGCTCATCACCAATGTCAACTTTTGTAACGGATCTCATAGGTTTTCAGTGCCGGCCTGACAAACCTCCAGAGTCTCATCTATGGAGAGCGAACAATGCTTTACTTGATTCAGGGGATTTCCGCCAAAACCACTTTCGCCATCCTGGTCGGGCTGCTGACAATCGTGATGCTTCTTGCCATTAGTATCACTGCTGAATGCAATGCCGCAACTGCGATGCCTTGTGCCGCAGGGTCAATCCAAAAGACCGCTCCGCAGGCGCAACCCCCTATCAACGATGGTCCTAAGGGCAGTCGCTAAAGAGATCTCCTGGTCGTTAAAGAGATCCACTTCATCTGAATTGTTATTGCATATACCCTGATGGGTCAGAAGTATGACAGGATGAAAATTAGTTCTGTCAAGCCCTGCTATGGATGAACTGAATGACCGTCTGTATCAACTCATCCTGGAAACCTGTGTGCATCCACCCGGAAGTCTCAATCGGCAGAAGGGCCTGAGCCAGTTGATTGAGCTGATTCAGCGATCGCAAAAATTATGGCGGGATACCATTGCAGACTATGAGGATGCGCTGCAGCAGACCTGGCTCTACTTCTGCCGCAATCTCTGTGAGGCAACCACTGGTGAAGCCTATGATCCAGCAAGGGCTACGGTCATCACCTGGATGAACAGCCATCTCAAATGGCGACTGCAAGATTTGCGCCAGCAAGCAATGGCAAGCCTGACAAAAAAAGCTTTTAGCGAAAGTTCAGAATCAGACGAGGGGTTTGATCTGATCGGTGACCTACGTGCTCCCCCCATACCTCCCCCAATTCTGGAAGAGGTGCTGGATTGGGTGGAGCGAGAAGCCAGCCAACTGCGGCGTATCCATGTCCGCGATCGTCCCGACGTGAATGCCCAGATGTTGATTCTGCGACGGTTGCCCCCAGCAACGTCCTGGGATAAACTGGCGGCAGAATTTCGCGTCCCAGTTGCGACTTTAAGTGGCTTTTATCAGCGCGAATGCTTGCCCAGACTGCTTAAATTTGGCAAATCTCAGGGATATTTGGAGGAGCGATGATGCAATCCATCGATAGTCCCTTGGGATCGATCGCCATCCCATTGACCCAAACCAATCGCCAGATGGCAGAAAGGTTTGCCTCTCAACAACCGACACCGGAGAAAGCAGCTCAGGCCCACCGGAATCTCCTGGCTGTTCTGGCCGTCAACACCTACCTGGAGATGCTGGGGATCGCCACCAATCTCCAGGGAAGTTATAGCTGGAATCCCATCGGACAACTGGCAGCCGATATTGCCGATTTGAAGTTACCCGGAAAAGGCCATCTGGAATGCCGTCCGATCGCACCCGACGAGTTGCACTGTTCAATTCCCGCCGAGGTCTGGAAAGACCGCATCGGCTATGTCGTAGTCCGAATGGCAGAGACCCATCGGGAGGCGACCCTGCTGGGCTTTGTTCCAACTGTGGGGGAACGATCGCGCCTGCCCCTGAGTCAGTTGCAATCCCTAGATCAGTTTTTGGAATATCTGCACCAACCCTTTCCGGTCCTGACCCGTCTGCATCAATGGTTTGACCAGGTGTTTGAGATCGACTGGCAGGCAATGGAAGAGGTGCTAACGCCTACTCAAACCTCCCTGGCGTTGCGATTCAGAGGCACCTCGCTAGAGCCAGCCCCCGAATTTCCAGAGGGAGCGATCAGACGCGCCAGGGTGTTTAATCTGGACATCCAACTGGCTGGTGATCTGAGGGACAGTACAGTCCACCAGGTTGCGCTCGTCGTGGAACTGGCCCCAGAACCAGATGGACAAATCAACATTCTGCTGCAAGTCCATCCGATCGCAACACCCCACCTGCCCCCTGACCTGCGGTTGATTATTCTAAATCCTGCAGAGCAGGTTCTGTGGGAGGTAAAATCCCGTAGTTCAGATAATATTATTCAATGGAAGTTGCAAGGCGAATCTGGGGAGCCATTCAAAGTTCGGATTGCTTTGGGAGACGCAAGCGTGACTGAGCAGTTTGTGATTTAGGGATTGTTATTGACCATTAGTCATTGGTCCTGAACTTGATCGTTGGGTTATTCATCCACAAGCTATATCTCAGTCCTCATCATTCAAATGACTAATGACCAATGACTAATGGCTAGAGCACAATATGGATAAGCGGATCATCTTTGAATTTCGAGAGGGGAGCTTTGGGCAGGGGTTTGCCGTTAGACTCCGGCTGGTGGAGGAGGGCCGCTCCGTGGCCGAAATTTCCGGTAGCCTACCCCCAGACTCAGCCATACCTAACCTATTTGAGCAGTGGCAATCGACGTATCAACGCCATGATCATGCCCGCCGTCTCACTGCTCAGCCCATTGTGACCAATATCGACATTCACGAGTATCACAGAGCCTGCAACGCTGCAGCTCACACCTTACAGCAACGCTTCAATCTCTGGCTGGGCCAGCTCCAGCCTCCCCGGATGCGGGATACCATCCTCCGCCAGGTAAAAGAGTCGGAGCCGGTGCGGGTGATTGTGCAAACCCAGCATGCCCTATTGCGACGTCTGCCCTGGCATAGCTGGGATTTGTTTGAGCACAATTACCGTCATGCTGAAATTGCCCTGAGTACAGAGAATTTTGACCGTCGTCCGCTCCAACCCTTCAAGGGAAAGGTCCGGATTCTGGCAATTCTGGGGAACAGTGATGATATTGATGTGGAGGCCGATCGCAAAATTCTGGAGCACCTGCCCGGTGCTGAGGCGGTGTTTCTGGTCGAACCCACCCGGCAACAGTTTAATGAAGCATTGTGGGATGAACGGGGCTGGCAGATCCTGTTTTTTGCCGGACACAGCGCCAGTGATGGGACTGGGGAAATAGGACATCTCCAGATTAACCGGACGGAGCAACTGACCATTCCTGATCTGCGTCATGCCCTCAGACATGCGATCGATCGGGGATTACAACTGGCAATGTTTAACTCCTGCGATGGGCTGGGCTTAGCCCACAATCTGGCCGATCTGCACCTGCCCCAGATGATCGTGATGCGGGAGCCAGTGCCCGATCGAGTGGCTCAGGAATTTCTCAAGTATTTTCTCACTGCTTTTTCTAGAGGCAGCGCCCTATCGGTGGCGATGCGTCAGGCGAGGGAGCAGTTACAGGGGCTGGAAGGACATTACCCCTGTGCGACCTGGCTGCCCATCCTCTGCCAGAATCCGACGGTGGAAATCCCCCTCACCTGGCCCAGAAGACTGTCTGGCAGAACCCTGGGCTATCTGGCGGCAGGAGCGGCAGGGATTGCCATCCTGGCTGGCCTGACATTTTGCGGCAAGCCCTTTCCGGTGGTGCAGAACAAGCCGCCGACTTTAATAATCCCCCCAACTCCTTTGGCCCAAGATCTGGATCGTCGCTTTAGCCTGGGAGAACGGGTTCTGGTCACGGCCAATCAGACTTCGGAAAAACTGGCAGCGACGGAAGCATTCGGTAAGCAGGATTATGCAACGACGATCGCCAAGCTCAAGCTCTCCCTCCAGGCTGAGCATAATGATCCAGAGGCCCTCATCTACCTCAACAATGCCCAGGCTGCAGAGCGGGGCAAGTACTATCGTGTGGCCGTGACCACGCCGATCGGGGGCAACCGAGGTGTGGCCCTGGAGATCCTGCGGGGGGTGGCCCAGGCCCAGGACGAGGTGAATCGTCGGGGTGGCCTGGATGGTCATCTGTTGCAGGTGCAGATTGTCAACGATGATAATAATCCAGCGTTAGCCGCTCAGGCTATTGCCCCCAGATTGATTGAAGACCCAGCTATCCTGGCGGTGATTGGCCACAATGCCAGTGAGGTCTCGCTTCAGGCTGCGCCGGTCTATCAAAAAGGGGGACTGGTGATGATGTCCCCCACCAGTGGGGCGAAAGAACTCTCTGGCCTGGGAGACTATATTTTCCGCACCGTGCCTTCGGTCAAAATTGATGCCGCTAATCTCTCACGCTATGCCCTGAAAACAGCACGAAAAACCAAGTTTGCGGCCTGTGTCGATTCCCTCTCGCCCTACAGCACCTCGATTCAACAAGAGTTTTTCGAGGCGGTGTTGCAGGATGGGGGCCTGGTCAGTAAAGTACCCTGTGATCTGTCCGATCCAACCTTTAATCCGGAAACGTTCCTGTCCCAGGCGATCGCTGATGGGGCGGATGGTCTCCTGCTGACGCCGTCAGTGGAGCGGGTGAACCAGGGGATTGAACTGGCCAAGCGGGCTAAGGGACGGATGGCCCTGTTTGGCGGTTCGACCATCTACATGTTTCAAACCCTGAATCTCTGTCGGGCGGATTGCAATGGCATGGTGCTGGCAATAGTTTGGCATCCCAGCGATGCCCCGTCCCAGTCCTATGTAACCCAGGCAACAAAATTATGGGGCGGAGCCGGGAACTGGCGCACAGCGATGGCCTATGATGCCACGATGGCGATCGTGAAAGCACTGGAAACCAGCTCCACCCGCATTCAGTTGCAACGGGCCTTGCGAGATCCCAACTTTGTCACTACAGGGGCCAGTGGTCGGATTCAGTTTCTGCCATCGGGCGATCGCAAGCGGGAACCGGGCGTGGGCATTCTGGTCCAGATTCGCCCTGACCCAAAATCCCCGATCGGCTATAACTTTGTCCCAATCCAGCCATAGCCTGTCTACCAGGAAGACTTTTGCATGGCGTTGAACGCCTCATCTACAGAAATCGCTCTTCCTACTACCCTCTCCTCAAACACTCCCCAAACGCCTCATGCTCCGGAGACTGCAACCCTTCCTGCAACATCGCTAGCACCCGTGCCATCTGATTGCTCAACAACGCTTCCACCGCCAGCCACAAGCCCGGAAATGCCCGACTGCGAAGGATGCCATCAACATCAGGAGACAGCAACTGATACTCTCCATCCGTCAGCCAAAACCACTCCAGTTGATTCTCGTAAGACTGCCAGATCACGTACTCCAACACCCCATTGCGGCGATACACCTGTTTCTTGCTGCCCCTATCAATCGCGGCACTACTGGTGGCAATTTCCACAATTAATTCTGGCGATCCTTCAATATAGCCATCAGGACTGATACGGGTCTGTCCACCCGCATTTGCTTCAATAAACAGCACGGCATCGGGTTGCGGCTCATTGTCTAAATCTAGCCTGACCGTTGGCGCATCGCTCAAATCCACACCGGTCGCCATTGCTTGGTAGACTCCCAGCCATGTCATGACTCGACTGTGGGGTTTGCCGTGCTGCTCATGCCGTAAGGGGGATGCCACGTAAACAATTCCTTCGATCAGTTCTGCTTTTTTAATGTGGGGAGATGCGGCGTATCGTCGCTCAAATTCAGGGCGGGTTAAACGATCTCCACTTTGCAGGGGAGGCTGGTTCCGCCCTTGATTGGGTTGCGTCTGAGGTGAATATGAACGAACCATCGTCCCAATTCCAGTGATTGCGGTACTACGATATCCCCTTCACAGTAGCAAATTCGGCGTTCCAGAACTATGCGGCTGAATCCTGCCAGCCTAGCCTATGCAATGATCATAGATGGTTTCAGACGGGATCAGGGGGCGGGCAAAAGATAAACTCCTCATGGATCAAGCTCATCTAAATGCTCAATCACAGCTTGATAGAAATTGAAGACATGATGATCCTGTAAGCGGTAAAACACATGCCGCCCTTGCTTGCGAGAACTGACCAAGCGAATAGTTCGTAGCGTTCTTAACTGATGTGACACGGCTGATTCATTCATCCCCACGGCCACGGCCAGATCGCCCACACACATCTCCTGTTGCGCCAAGATTGACAAAATTCGCAGCCGATTGGGATCAGCCATAAACCCAATAAACTCAGCCATGCGCTGAGCCTTTTCGCTACTTAGTGGTTGCTGTCGCAGCGATTTGTCAGAGTTAGCGTGACTGAGATGGGGAAGATCGCAACAAGCATCTTCCCCATGGTCAGGGATTTCTAAGGTCTGTTCATCCGGGTGATCAGGCATTTGAGAAAAAAGTTACCAGTTCTCAGGCGTGGCAACCGCAGCCAGTGTGACCACAGCCTACCCCTTCGGGATGCCCATTCGCACAAGCCTCGCTACAGTATGCTTTGCCGTCTCTCATTAAAGCATCGCTCAAGTTAACGATACACAAGCAATCTGAGCAGGCGCATTTCATTTGGTTCACTGTTGTCATGATAGGATTCCTTAATTATTTCCCTTTTATATTAATATATGAACAGTAATTCAGATATTAAGTTCCGGGAAATCTTTACAATTGCCAACTTGGCCTGCTTCTTTAGAGAATCACCCTGGTTTTCTAAGGAATGAGAATTAAATAACACCGATAAACTCCTGCTTGCCCTCCCCCCTCCCGGCCTACTGTGTACACACAAGTGATCGAATCTAGCCAAACCACCGCCGAACCATCCCCCTAACCTCGAGTTTTGGGAACCGAATTGTTCCAAATTCCCCAAAATTGGGGGATTTAGGGGGCAAAAAAGACCCAAACGAAGTCAGTCTTGATTTGTGTGTACAAGGTAGCCTCCCGGCGGGAGAGGTTACCGCGCATACAGCTCTCTGAAAAGTTTGGCTCAAGTCAGCAGACTCGCGTGAAATCCCCTCTCGGGAGGGGATTATGGGTACACAGTAGGGCGGGAGAGGGTTTGGGGGTGAGGGCTGACAATCTCGGAGTTATGAAATCCACGATCCTAAGGAAGGAAAGGGTAATCGATTAGGTTATCTAACTGAGGCTAATCGCCCATGGGTATCTTGATCCGAAACTTCATTGCCCTGCAACGCATCTTCCGCCACAAACCATCTCAAATGTCACTGATCACCTTTCAACGATCGGTGTGGATGGGCATTGTTATGCTGCTAACAAGAATAGTTCTAAAGCTAATGCTGAAGATAGATCAAAACCAGTATACGCATCAGTTACCACAACATTAGTATCTGATGGATAATGCTCTCGAATGTCATCGATCGCCACCCAAAAATCCTCCAGAGCATTGTTTTGACGTAAGAACTCTAAAACTTCTTGATGCCGAAGATATTGAAATTGATGGATAATCTTGGGATCTAAAAAAGGGGTAAAACCGACAACTCGCTCAACAATACTAGGGGAAAATAAAGGTTGAATCGAGTCAAATGTGAATATCTCTCTCCATGAAGAAGAGATGACAACAAAAACTTCTGGATACCGTTGCAAAACATCTTCAAATATTTGCAAGCAATGGGGATCAAACTTCAACAGGTCATCTTTCCCCACCGGAGCATCAAACTTCTTTTCTGGAACAAGAACACCATCAATATCTAGAAAAATCCACATTTTATGACTTTTCCTGTTCTGGACAGAAGAGCGAACGCCCTATGGGATCCCATGCAGAAGTGTTGAAAGATAGATTAAGCGACGGAGAAAAGGGTGCAGAATGCAGTATTCTGTCCCCTGCAATATTCTGTCCCCTAATAAACAAAAAATAATCCCTGCTCATACAGCCTTTTTCAATATATATCTTTGCATTTACATAATAAATAATCTCCTTGGTCTAATAATGCCCTTCCCAAGTTGTAGAGAATCGAAGCATAACCGTGCTTATCTTCTGAATCAGGATAGACATCCAAGCTTTGTTTATATCGCTTTATCGCTTCCGTTAAGTTTCCTTGATTTACCTCTATTCGTGCTATATGGTTATTTACTAACGCCATTCTTTTCAAAATATCCAATTTCCCAAACAACTCTTTTTTCTGGCTTGCTTCCCATTCATCTGATACAACCTAAACTTTTCCTAGATTCCGCTTCAATTTCTACCTGAAAGGGCCTACCTTACTCAAAGGTACATACGAGTGCATCCCACTTTTGTAGCCCTCTCCCTAAATCCCTCTCCCGTTCTGGGAGAGGGACTTTGAATCTGGCTCCCCTTCTCCCTCTTTGGGAGAAGGGGCTGGGGGATGAGGGCAACCTTGCAAAACTGGGATGCTCTCGGTACATACTTCCTGAATCCGTTGAAGTTTGGTTGACATGCTTGCTGGAAGCACATTTCTCTCAAACATTACAGGAAACAAACAATATACCAAAGTCCGCTCCGATCGGATTGGTGCGATTCGTTCATCCTAAATGAGTAGTAATACTCAGAGACGGATGGCAAGGTCTGAACCGTGACAACTTGATCATCGTGAGGGTGCAAGTCCCTCTCTCCAGATGCAGTGGTTGGACCTGTTGTCCGCCCTTGCCTAAAAGGGTTTTGACCTCAGTGTCACTCAGATGCTCCAGTTGCTCCATCGTCATTGCCATGATGCCAAATCTGCTAAGGATAGCAGGTGAGGTATGGGTGACAAACACCAAGACATTGAGGAGCCGGATGAAGGAAAAGCTTTCATGTCCGGTTTTGAAGACCAGCAGGTGGAGCGATCTGCCTGCTGAGGTTAATTAGACTGCGATCGCTACTCCGCGTTGTAACCTCAACTACGCTTGCCGCATCTCTTTCCAAGACTGGGAAAGTACTTGCCCTGCCGACTTGGCAAAAATGAACGTTAACAATAAACCTATGGCCAGGTCTGGAAGTGGAGAGTGCGTCAGAAAAATTAACCCTGCTGCCACAAGAACGGACGTATTTGCAATAATGTCATTGCGTGAACACAACCACACGGAAGACATATTTAAATTATCCTTCCGGTGTCTAGTCAATAACAGCAGACAGAATAAGTTGGCAAGTAACGCCACAACTCCCACCGTACTCATCAAAACTACTTCTGGGGTTGCACCTGTAAACAGTTGATAGCTTGCTCTCGCAAAGACTACGATAGCAAACAAAAACATAATGATTCCTTTGAGAAACGCTGACCCAGCCTGAGCCTTAACGTTGATCCACTCCACAATAACTTTAAAGGCTGTCCTCACCTATAGCTCAAGCAGTCGGGTAAAGCAGGGGGTTTCAGATATAGCCCCTCCCTCCCCTCAGAACCGTGCATACAACTTTCACTGTACACGGCTCAAGCAACGTCTTGAAATTCAGTGTCTCCAATTCTTAGCAACCCTTACGAACTGTCCTGACGGTTACGTTTACAAACCGAAGCCTGTAGCTAACTTTTCCCGCCAGTTAAGTTTCATCTCACCTGCATTCAAGCAATCACCTGTCCCACGTCTGCACCCTTTCGGGTGGGGTATTCCCCTATCTGCCCCGTTATGGTTTGCGATCGCCTTTCAGCAAGCAGCGTTTGCTTCTTGGGACATCCTGTTTCCGCTAGAGGGTTCTGCTTTGGTTGCCCTTTGCTTACCTGGAAATGAAGGCATTGCCAGGTCTTTATCGGAGTTCCCTCTTCCGCACGGGGTGGAGATACGATTGCCTTAGGACTCCTCTTTACTCCGGGGGCGGGGTGTTCTCGGTTGATATTTAGACGCTACACTCCCATGTGCCCCAACATTCTCGTATCAGCTATTTCGAGAGCCATCATTAACGAAGCCTCATCAAGAATTCAGTTGCATTATCGGTGGCAACCTTGCCCTAGCCATCTCATCTGATTTTGGCTCCAGGCTTGTTGGACACTTAACCTCGTCCGCTGATACTGCCCTCCCATTACTGGTTGAACATTCCGAGGCGGACATCTGCCTGAACACTTTCAGGGAGGACGTTTTGGGTGTCCTCCAACTCCCCCGAACGACTTCGAGTCGTGCGTCGAACGACTAAGATGAGCGGCGATGAACCACACTGAAACGAAGCAAGAAACTGATATTCGCCGCTCCATCGACTTGTTAGCTGGCTTTGCTAGAGATACAAAACTGTTCGTAAACCCTCATCTATCTCCTCCTGTAAGTAGTCTGGTAGCGCACCAATACGCTCAGCCAAAAACGTTTTATCAATCGTGAAAATTTGAGAGACATTTACAACGGAATCTCTCGACAAAATCGATACCCCACGCGGTAATAGTACATTGCCTGGTGCTTCCGCTAACCGAATATTTGAAGTGATAATAATGACGATAACAGTGCTAATCTGGCTCTGGGTAAAAGTATCATCCTGAATCACCAAGACGGGACGACGATATCCAGGTTCTGAGCCTACTGGATCAGGTAGGTTCGCCCACCAAATTTCTCCCCGATACATTACCAATCCTCGTGGGGCAAAGACATAAACTGCATTCTTGCCATCACTGGATCAAGTTCAGAGGACTCTATAGCGTAAACTTGGTTCAATTTGAGCAAGATTTGCTCACGGTTGTACCTTTTCAGGTAAGACTGTAGCGCTTTCGTATAAAGCTCACTACGGGACAGCCCTAACTGCTGAGCAAGTGCTTCCGCCTGTTCAAAGACTGCATCTGGAAGTGAAATTGCAGTTTTCATAGCGACCTTAGCTTAAAGTTCCATCCTTCAGTTATACCTCAGTTATACCAGGGCTGCAAGAATGAGCATCCTTGGATACCAGCAGATAGCCTTTCAGTACGTCCCAAGCCAACAAACGGAGCCAGCTAACGGTTCGCTTGAGCGGCGGCATATAACTTTTGATTCCATACCGAGATCTCAATTCCGCCCGTTGCAAGGGGTTTGTTATGCTGCCACATCAGTCTGCTAACTTCTGTGGATCATTCGCAGGTGGATGCCAACCACCTCGAATCCAGAGACGACGGGCACGCTTGATAGAACCATCATCGTGCCAATCGTCATTAATATCTAAACGTTGAATCGTGGCACGTCCGATAGAAGTGACACCTATA
The DNA here is from genome assembly GCF_001939115.1 of Leptolyngbya sp. 'hensonii'. Lineage (GTDB taxonomy): Bacteria > Cyanobacteriota > Cyanobacteriia. The sequence goes on from NZ_MQTZ01000038.1 coordinate 20,013, forward strand.
ATCTTTTGTCCATCAGCAGACCATATAAAATGCTCAGACCACTTATCTCGCCTAGGATTGAAGAGCAGAGCGCTCACTTGGTTTCAGGATCAATGCCATCTGTAAAGTTGTAACGACGACCATTACAGCGATGACAGGCAAGAGCAAGGTTCTCTTCAGAGTCCGTACCGCCAAGGGATTGAGGTACTAGGTGGTCAAAGGTAAAGAGAGAGGCACTAGCTTCTTCCGAGGAATGACAATATTCACACAAATAATTGGCACGCTCACGTATGTTCTGACAACTCTTAATGCTAATAGTCATGACTCGGCAATAATGCGAGCGTTCATTAGGGTAAAGATTCGATCTAGCTCAGTAATACCAGCCAACTCAGCAGTTTCTTCTGGGGTAAGCAGGTTAGCCTTTTGCCGATCAACCAATGTTTCAAGTCGTATTTGGAGGTCATCGGTAAATTTGAAAAGGTTGAGTCCACGAATCTTTTGGAGCTTAATACCTCCTTCAATCCAAGAAGAAGGTTGTACCATTGTTTGAGTAATCATGGCAACTTTCCCTATTCTCTAAGCGCGATTGTATTTTATAAAGTTCACTACAGATAGTGTTAATGTCAGCAGAGCAAATACGAACCAGAAAACCGCACTAGGGCTAAATTGAGCTAGATTGACTAGCTCTCCCCTCACTGCTGGAGAAAGAGCAATAACTGAACAAGTAATCATTTCCGCGTTGTATGGACGTAATATGGCAAAGGGACGTAGCGTTCGCTGTTGCCTGAGCTGTTGAACGTATTTTTCCCATCCAAACCCACTATCGTCTTTGCACACCTCGCTAGCGATAAAAGAAGCAATCTTGCGTATACTAAACCGCTTCTCTGTGAAATAGCAGAGGCTAATGAAAGACAAGAAACTTACAAGCCACTCCAAAGATACCGAGTACAAAAAACCTACTGCTGTCACCAAATAACCCATCATTAATAGGCAAATATTATCAGCCTGAAGGATCTCTGCTCTCAGGGCTGTATATTCAGCCCTTCTATCTTCTAGCTTTGTCGCTTTATCTGGTTCCATCACGTTTAGAAACGAATATCAACGAGCCTATATCAATTTTACAAAATATTGCCTGTGTAGCACGGCGATGCAGAAAACCTTCACGCACAAGAGCCCCTAGAGGTGCGGCGTAGCGGTGCCCATCACCCGCCGCAGATAGCCTTGAACATCCCTCAAAAGCTGCTCAACGGTCGGGGGCATGGGCGTTGTTATGACGCGATCGCCACCCTTGCTAATCAAGCCACTGCAAAACCTGTATGCTGTCGTATTTTGGGATGACAAAAACCTAATACAATGTCTTCTCTAGAGACCCCTGCTTGCATTAAATCTGTCGCTACCCCTTCCTCTGTATCATCGTATTGCACCCAAACCTTATCACCAATCAAAATGACGTGGATTGGAGTCGCATGAAGGTAAGGATCACCATTCCAGCCCATGTCTAGAACCAAATACTGCCCTCGTTCATCATCAAAGATGGGTTGAGATGTGTAGCCATCAGGCAACGTAGCACGACAATCAGCGTGATTTTGCAGAACGCTCTTGATAATGTTTTGGTATTTTAATCGGGTATCCATTGCACAATCGCCTCACTTTCATCATCAAAGACAATTAACTTGACCACCTGATTTTTGAGTAAGACCTGCCCTAATTCTATAGTGAACACGCTGTTAAAGGTTGGTTGCGTTACCGCAAGATAAAGATTACGCTCAATGCCCATTTCATTAAGGATTGACGATACAAGACATACTGCCCCAGCGCCTGTTCCAAATCTTTGACATCAGACTGCCCTACAAAGCTTTTCACTTCAACAACGATTTTTTGCAATCCCCTTTCGGCGCTAATCAAACGCTCTGTACCCAAATCAGCCGACAAACGCTTTTTACCAATCTGAAGCGGAAATGGATCATGCGTAATTGTCCATCCGCCTTTTTGTAAGGCGCGCTTCACAGTGTCGTGGTAAATGTCTTTGGCTGGCACAGGGGATCTGGATTAATGGGACTGTTGCTGCGAGTATATAGCGGCCACTGTTGCTTTTGATACCAGAAGTAAGCTTCAAGCACGTCCCCACCGAAAACCAAGCGGCATAACGGCTCAAATCAGCGGTTGTAGATACCCTCGAACTCAGCGCCAGCGGTTTTCAACCGTCCGCTGCATTTGAATTATTAGACGTGCTCAACCCCAGTCTGTGACGCATCTCCGCACTGGAGACTCCACCTTCAGCGCGTCGCTTCGCCCGCGATTGCTCAATCAACTCAATGAACTTTGGATTGGTACTCAGCGAAATTGTCTCGATGTCAACATTTTCAAGCGTGACTAATGCTGCAATGGGTTGACCGTTGCTGGTTATAATAACCGGCTCCTCAGTCAGACCTGAAGCATATTTGGCTAATGTGTCGGTTGCCTCTGCGATTTCGACAATCTTCATAGGTCGTAAACCTCTCCTGCAATGCGGACTTGATTTCGCTCCTTGATCCCAACTGCGTTGATGTATACAACTGCTTCAGGTTCTTCCTCTACATCATAGTAGACGCGCAAATCGCCGATACGAAGTTCCCAAGGGGCAAGTGGATTGGGACGCATGAGTTTACGGTTTTTCGTCTCGACTGTTGGCTGATACATGAGCTGCTCATCAACAGTATCCAAGACGATCGCTTGCTGTCGGGCTGTAAGGGATCGCAAATGCGCTTCTGATTCTGGCGAATACTCTATACAGTAAGCCAAGCTATCAAAACTCCTAACATCAGCGGTAGAAGTTTACCGTGAAATGAATAGAGAACTGAAAAGGTCGGCACTGCTCACTCTAATAATTCTGAACTAAAAATAAAATTGCATAGAGTCATTAATTTATGCAGAACCCATAAACTGAAAAACAAATCCAAGCACGAGAAGCGGCCATGATAAAAGAAATAATAACTTCCAAAAAGCACCCACTTGCCCATGACCAATAGTAATGGAATCCTCTCGAATAGTACGAAGCTTAATCCAGGATTCCAAGCCTAGTAAGGAAGCAGCTACGATATCTAGAATTAAACCTAGTTTTGAGAACGACATATTTATCACTCTTCAAAATGAAAGTCCAACGATCCTGGTCAGCGGTTTTCGTAATCTTTCCCACAGAGCAAATAAATTTGAGAAATCCGCTGCACCAGGGTTGTGTACGCCCAGCATGGGCATGAATCAATGGGGTGAAAGTCCCTTGTAGGAGAACCAACGTCCAAATGATCAACTCGACGATCCGAGCGACGCTAACGACTAGCTTAAGGCAAGGGCAAACCCGCGAGGGGATGTCTGGAGGAAGCTGGCGGCAAAGCTGCAAGCTGACGGACAGAAACGTCATAGAAGGCCGAGACCCCCAGGATGAGTTGGCACAACACAACGAAATCCTTTGGTTCACGGGGCACGGTAAATGGCGCGGTTGTGCAGTGAAGGTTCATGTTCTTATCTGGGGAGAKCTGCTCAAGTGGCGGTTTGGCAASTATGGGAGTCTGACTGAGGGKCATCTCGAAAGGGATGAACAATCCACAGAACCCTACGGTTATTCAGGCAGCATGGGTGATGGAAACGTCATGGGTAATTGGGCAGAAGTCAGCAGARGYCATAGTAGTCAAAGGCTCACCGTAATGGGTGAGACAAGGCGTAGCTTGCTTCTGCGGTAGCAGTAGGGCTGTTCGCGCCAGCGTTGCGAAGCAATACTTCAAAGAGCAGGGAGGAGCCGCAAAGCTCGACGGGCGATGAACCCGGATGGGGGAGCCAGCAGTCGGCGCTTAATTGCACAGCCAGCCCTGGACATCAATTCTCTGGAATTGAACCGTCTAAACCCCTTTGGAGAAACGCCCCTTGCGGACCCGCATGAGGGGTGTTGTGGGGACGGGGAGGGAAAACCTCCCTGTTACCCGATTATGCAGCGTCTACAACTCTTACTCTAACGGCATTGCCAAAAACTCTTCTGGTAATACTGCGGGGATTACAGAAGTCACAAAATCGGGTATGTTTCGAGTCACAATAACTTCTAAACCTGTAGCATTCGCTGCTTCGCTAGTCACAGCATCTTCAAAATCCGTCATAGGACTTTGCAGCGCAGCCCTAATAACCTCATCGCTTACATTGGCGACCTGAAGATGCTGTAATAACCTTGATAAAAGCTCTCGTGCTGCTTCGCTACCAACTTGACGGCGCAAGATGTAGAAAATATTGGTCACAGCATGACCGGACACATATCCCTGCACTTGTGCTCGTGTCACCGTGTTTAATGCCTGTGCGGAAGCAACAACAAACGGTTGTCGTTGAGCTAGAACATCAAGCAAAACATCACTGTCAAATAATACCCGCCTCAACTGTACTTCTCCTCCAGGTAATCCACATAGGACTCTGTAGGCTCTTCTGTACCTAACTGAACAACTCCAATTAGGCTTTGAGTCCAGGGACTAAGCTCCGCAAAAGAATTCACGGTTGTTGTTGGAGGACTAAGTACCACCGTTTCCTGTTGAATTGAACTCAACAACGACTGGACTAAACGCCAGCGATCGCCAATCGGCAACTGCAATGCCTGATTTTGTATCTCGTATAAGGTCATCAGCTCTCTCCCAGCAACTCTTTTATCTATTTTAGATTGCTGTTGTCTCTATGAGCCTGGAAAGCACCTCTAGTCAGCAATCTCGCGTCATCTAACTTTGAATGCTGACAGACAATCTTTCGGCTACGCCTCAATCGAGAATTGAGCGGCATAACGGTTCGCTTGAGCGACTGCTAATAACCTTGAACTCAAGACCAAGATTTCTCGTCAGTCCGCTCGAAGCGAATTGTTATACGGCTGACTGGTTACTATGGCTTTCAATGTAATGACGCAAGATTGAGTTGATTAAAGCTTTGTATTCAACACCTTGAGCTTGAAACCACTTCAACACATCAGGCTCAATCTGAACTAATTGCTGTGCTTGGGACGCAGGAATTCTTAGAGTAGCCTTCTCAAAAAACTCTTCTGTCAATGGTGGAATATCGGAGTAATCAATCCCTTCATCGTCCATTGCCTCTAATACTGTCCAATTAGTACGAGAGGTATTGCTCAAGTCTTTGCCGCTCATATCGATTTGCCCTTCGTGCTGAAATGATCCGAATTATATTATTTTGTCGTTCTGTCCAAACTACAACCGCTACGCCGTTACCGAGAAAACCGATACCGAACCAACGGTCTTCGCCATAATCAAATCGATCGTCTAGTTCAATTAGCATTGGAGCTTCAAACATTTTAGGAACATCGGCAAAATCAATCTCGTGCTTGCGAATATTCTCTAAATTTTTTGCCTCGTCCCATTCAAACTGCATGAAAAGCTAGAAACACTAATTGGACTACATCTATTATCCTAGATATGCCAGAGCTTCACAAATACCTTATGGCTGGACAAACCGATAGAAAAGTCGCAAGTACCGCCCTAACCAAGAGCCGAAGCCGTATAACGACCAAGCTCACCGGATGCAGATAGGCTTAGATACTTAGCCAACCAGCTTGTGACGTTCCGGTGCAGCGACTTTATGGGGAGACGGGATAATTCTGACCCAGGAGACGACTATGCATTGGGCGACAGTTTTGATGTCTACTAACATATCGCATCGCTCCTGAGATCAGATACACCGAGTTCTGAAGAAAGGCTTAAAGTCAAAGAAGGAGAGAATCTGCCAATGCTAGGAGACGACTATGCAGCGGGCGTCAGTGGATGACTACTAACA
>NZ_MQTZ01000039.1 GCF_001939115.1 Leptolyngbya sp. 'hensonii'
GGTTTGAGGTTTGTCGCAGGCTCAAGGCCAATCCCAAACTTCGCAATATCCCCATCATTTTCATCACCGCCAGTTCTGATACAGAAACCAAAGTTCAAGGGCTGTCTCTGGGAGCAGTGGACTATATTACCAAGCCCTTTCAACAAGAAGAAGTTCTGGCCAGGGTCAGAGTTCACCTCAGGCTGCGCTTTCTGACCGAAAAGGTCAAAGAACAAGCCATTGCTTTGAAGATTGCAAACCAGGAGTTGCAGCGATTAGCCCACTTAGATGGGTTAACTCAGCTCGCCAATCGCCGCCGGTTTGATGAATATTTTGAGCTGGAATGGCGCAGAAGTATGCGCTCTGATGCACCCCTGGCCCTGATTTTATGTGACATTGATTACTTTAAACAATACAACGATCTCTATGGTCACCAAGCGGGGGATACCTGCCTGAAACAAGTGGCAGCAACCGTTCAGGAGATGGTTAAACGCTCTGCGGATCTGGTTGCCCGGTATGGAGGTGAGGAATTTGCTGTGATTCTACCGAATACAGATTCTGCTGGTGCTTTTCATATTGCTGAAACGATTCGCCTCGGCGTACAACATTTGGCCATTCCCCATGCTCGTTCCAGCGTGAGTCCGTGGGTTACCCTTAGCCTGGGTATCAGCAGTTGTATCCCCTCCTCAGATATCTCCCCTGCAGCCCTGATTCAAGCAGCAGATAAAGGGTTATATAAAGCTAAACAAAAGAACCGCAATAACTCTTGTGTCCGCTTGCTATCGACAGATGTGTTGTCTGGCGACTTTGGACCATACAGACTCAGCTCTTCATCTGTATCTATTTAATTCTTCAATCAGGGGTTGGGCATGTTTGAGATAGATCAGGGTATTGCTCACAGGCAATCTTACAGAAAAGATCCCGCCTCAGCACACTATATGGCTGCTCACAACAACATAGAGTTGGATGTTTCACCTACTTCGCAGAGCAGAATAGAACAGTTGCAGGTCAAAATGCCAGATGGGGTTGTACTGGAATTGGTACGGGGAGCCCATGGCTTGCAACGAGCTGAACCCGATACAATGCAGGAGACAGGAACTATCCAACTGGCCCTCCAACTGATGGGGGAAGCAGTCATCGTGACTGATGCCGCAGGGCGTGTGATATTTCTCAACTCAGATGCAGAAAAATTAACCGGTTGGAAGTTTGAAGATGCCCAATCTCAGCTAGCTTCAACGGTATTCCAGGTGGTTCAGGACATCAACGTTAATCTTGTAGAGCCTTTCACTGAATCATCCCTTGAGGAGCTCCATCATGGCGAACAAACAAATACTGAATATGTGCTCCTTCTCTCTAAGGATAATCGTCAATTAGTCATTGATTATTCAGTCACCCTACTGCGTGGAAGTGATGGAGCAGTCGAGGGTACATTGCTGGTATTTCGAAATATTAATGGAACAAGCAGTTCAGCCCGATCGAGGACTTGGCAGACCAACTATGACCCCCTGACCCAATTGATGAATCGCTGTTTTTTCGAGCAATATCTGGAGCGAGTGGTTTGTAACTCCAGAATCTTGGATCAACAACACGTTCTTTGCTATATCGATGTCGATCGGTTCAAAATTATCAATGAGGTCGGCGGACACATTGCAGGAGATGAATTTCTCTGCCAGATCAGTCAATTATTTCGGCAACGGGTTCGCAAAACAGATATCCTGGCTCGACTGGGAAGCGATGAATTTGCCTTAATTCTGCACCAGTGTGAATTAGAACAGGCTCTGAAAGTAGTCCAATCGTTATGTGAAGAAGTTCAAAAACTCCGATTCTTCTGGAAGAACAACACATTTAACTTGACTATCAGCGTAGGCCTCGTTCTCCTCAATAATCACTATGACAGTTTATCGAGTGCCTTAAGTGCTGCAGATGCAGCCTGTCAAACGGCTAAGAGCCATGGTCGCAACCGCATTCATGTCTACCAGCCAGAGACAGATGGATTACATCGGCGGACTGAAATGCATTGGGCTATGCGGTTATTTAACGCCTTGGAGACGGATCAATTCCGGCTCTAAGTAGGTCGGAGGAATAAAGTATAAGATAGATTTGGCCCTCTACTGGTTGTCTCTAGTGCCTGCCCCCTTACGAATCAAACTGAGTGACGAGGAAGACCGCACCCTGGCTGAACTGAGATTAGCCASGACCGTGCCGCAACGAACCCGAGACCGTGCCCATATGCTGCGGCTGAATGCGCAAGGATGGACCGCCCCGGCAATCGCCGAGGTCTTTGAGTGCCATGAACATACGGTGCGAGCCACGATACGACGGTGGCAGCGCCTAGGCTTAGGAGGCTTATGGGAAGCCSCTGGACGAGGGGTGGCAGCGAGATGGCAGGAAGCGGACTTGCGCTACATCGAGCAATGTCTAGAAACAGAGGCTCGCACCTACAACAGTGTACAACTGGCRCAAAAGTTGAAGGAAGACCGACAAGTTGAGTTAAGTGCTGACCAATTAAGCCGAGTATTGAAAAAAAGGGCTTCCGCTGGAAACGGACTCGGCAAAGCCACCAGGGCAAGCAAGACCCAGAGCAACGTCAATTGAAGCAAGCAGACCTGGACACGTTGAAGTTAGCAGACCTCGAAGGTCACATTGAACTGAAATATTTAGACGAATCCGGGTGTTGCTTGTGGAGTCCCGTCAGCTATAGCTACAGTCGCATTGGGGAGCAAAAGCGGCTCGAACAAACTCAACGTCGCAATGGACGGATCAGCATTTTAGGGTTGTGGCAACCCAATTGTCACTTCGAGTATGCTTTGGCTCAAGGGGGATTCAAGAGTGCYAGTTATGTCCAAGTCATGGACTGGATTGCCGAGAAGGCATCTGTTACCCTGGCTCAAACGGGGCGATTAACGGTAGTTGTTCAAGATAATGGCTCTGCCCATACCAGTCGTCTGGCTCAGCAACAATGGCTCAAGTGGCAAGCCCAAGGATTGTTCCTCTTCTGGTTGCCACCCTACTGTTCTGAGATGAATCGGATCGAGGAGCAGTGGCATCAACTCAAAACCCATGAAATTGCTGGGCGGATGTTTGAGCATGAAGTTGATTTAGCCGATGCGATCATCGAGGGAATGCAAGCTCGTAGTAGTAGGGGCAATTACTCCCTGGAACGTTTTATATTTAATTCCTCCTGACTACTTATTGAGGAGCAATTTTCAATGAGTACACTGTATGACAAGCTTGGTGGTGCAGCGGCTGTTGATTTGGCTGTAGAAAAGTTTTATGAGAAGGTCTTGGCGGATGAGCGAGTGCAGCATTTCTTCGCTCACACGGATATGCAACAACAGAAAAAGCATCAGAAAGCCTTTATGACCTATGCCTTTGGTGGTGCTAAGCATTGGGATGGTCGGCCTATGAGAGATGCTCATAAAGAATTAGTGACTGAGATGGGCTTAACCGATAGCCACTTCGATGCGATTGCCGAGGATTTAGTTGCTACCCTAGTTGAGTTGGAAGTTCCCCAAGCCTTAATTGATGAGGTAGTGCAGATTGTAGGTTCTGTCGCTCATCGGAGTGATGTCTTAAATCGCTAAAACAACGTAGCAGCAGTGAACTTGCTAATGTAGTCAGTCAAGGTTGGTAGAAAGCTGATGTCTAACAATTGCAGTGCAGCAGATTGAAGGAAGTCGCTGGTGCTGAGTTCAAGGCGATCGGCAACCACTGACCGCAACCGTTAGACGGCAGGAGTCTCTTGGAATTAGAGCTATGAATACAGACTCTCAAACAGAGAACGTTGCCGCCTTGATTGATTTACACCGTGGACTTGATCATAAAGGACCAGGTGACTTTGACTTCTCGCGCAATATTTTGAGCAATCTTTCTACCTTGCCTCTCAAGCCACGCATTGCTGATCTCGGATGTGGAAGCGGTGCAAGTGCATTGCTGCTTGCACAACACTACCAAAGCACTGTCATGGCAGTAGATGCCTCATCTGTTTTTATTGAGGAACTCAAAGCTCGCGCAAAACAGGTCGGTCTTGAGCATCTCATCATTCCGGTTCATGGTGATATGGCTAAACTCGATTGGTCAGTGCGTTCGCTTGACCTGCTTTGGTCAGAGGGAGCGAGTGCATCCCAGTTTTGTAAGACTCATTTTGAGAATTGACCATTCAGGTAAGCACAGCGCTGCTTGAGTACTTGTGGTACGTTGTTCTTTTCCCACTGTGCTCCCGATATCTTGATGCGCTGCCCGATTTGTTTGACCGTCGATTCAATCGCACCAGAACCAATGGAGATGCCTTCGGCTTGATAATAGCCGTAGTTGACAATCCGCTGTCGATGCTTACTGAGGTAGCCAATGAAAGTCGCAACCCGCTCGTGTTTCCAATCGTCAAACTGGGCGATTGCCCCCTCGATATCGCCCTGCCACAAACAAGCTTCTACCGCCCCTAAGCGTTGCTGCGACCCTCCAACCTTGCCCAAATTCTCAACCAGGTGATACCAATCCAAGATCTCCCGTCTTTGGGTCGAGGGGCCAATTTGGGTATAAATATTCCAGATGCCATCATGCCCATCTCCCAGGCAGGTGAGCGGGTCAGACAGCGCCTGATTATTGACCCAGTGGGTCAATTGCTCGTTGTCCTGGAAAAAAGCAGCAACGCAACACTCATGCAGATTCACCCCCTTGTAATCTCGCCATTCGCTCGGTTGTCCTTGAGGGGTGCGCAATCGCACTTTGCCACCGTCTACACTCATCTCCTCAACCGTTCCTTCCACTTGCGGTAATTCAAAGGTTTGACGATGCACTAATCGTTGTTGAGTGCTGTGAGCAACCTTCACCCCAGTCAGTACTTCGATGTCTTCCGCTGCTCGTTCGTACGACTCATTGGCACTCACCAATAAACAACACTGCTCCAGGTAAGGACTCCAGCGCGTGTAGGCTTTCACCTCCAGAATTTGTGCCTGCTTCTCACTCAAGCGCAGTCGTCCGATGATACTATCGAGCCTGCGCTTTCGTCCACTCGTGGTGCCGCTGCTTGTTGCAATAAAAAATCCCCGATCTCTGGACCGACGTGTTCCAGCAGATGCCCTCTCACTGCTGCCTCAATCCCTGCCAATGTTTTCACTTGCTCCGGGTCGGTTTCCTCGTATAGCAAGGCGGCAAGGGCACGGGCGTGGGCTTGGATTTGGGCTTTTTTCTCAGGGTCCATAAACGTGGTTGACCAAAGCAGGAATGCTCAAAGTTTAGCGCGCTCTTTCAAACACAGCTCTAAGCACTTATACTCATCGCAAAAGTGGGATGCACTCGACCGACTCTGCCACGATGGTGCCACTCCGGTCAGGGTTGAACTGATAGAGCAGCACACGATCGCAGTTGAGGAGTAATCGGACATCCTGCACTGTCGTCTTAAAAAGGTCTGGCAGGTCAATCACATCCTGAATCTGGCTGGCCAGGGTACTGACCAGATGTTCACGATGCCGTTGCGATCGCAGCCGGGTCAGGAGATTGGGTAAGTTGATCGAAGCTCGAATCCGATTGGCGAGGTTCCCAATCAACCGCTCTGGAGAGTCCGAAGGATGATTTGCGGTCGGCCCATGCTGCATCTGAAACTCCAGATCCGCATTGCGCTCTAGCAGCCCTTGCTTTTCCGCCTCCAGATAAGCAACCCGATGCCTCAAGGTCCGTATCAGTTGCACCATTTCGGCTGCTGGGATGCCGTCAATTGGCTCAGGGCTGAGAGGCGAGGGATCTGATTCACAACCTTCGGCACTGGACATAAGCTTCAGCTACAGCCTCAAGTATCAAAAGAAACCAAAATTTTCCTTTAATATAGATTCTAAATCTACCCAAAGAAAGTTGACTATTCTACTTAAAAATGCGTTGAGACTGTCCTGGGAGGTGCCATCTCCTGACTGCATTCCACTTTTATCGCCCTCGCCCTTTAATCCTGCTGCTGTGCAAACAGGCGAGCCCCCAGTGCCGACAAAATAATGGCCACCGTCAGCAAGACTGGAATGCTATACCAGGGGAACTGGGCCAGGGGCTGATAGGCAGCGGCTCTGAGACCAATACTGGTGTAGGTGAGGGGCAGGAGATAGACGAGCGGCTTCAAGCCCAGAGGTAATTGAGCCGGGTCAAAGAAGGTAGCCCCGAGAAACGACATGGGCACGATCAGGAAGTTGTTGAAGATCCCGACACTCTCTAAAGACTTAACCTTCAGCCCTACAATCACACCCAATCCGGCAAAAACAGCGCAGTTGAGCACCAGAAGTAGCAGAAACAGGGGATTCAGAAAACTCCAGAGCTTGCCCGTGGCCAGAATAGCCACCAAGAGCACCGAGGCGGCGGTCAGCAGGCCCCGGACCACTCCGGCCAGCATCTTACCCAGAAACAGCCCCAGGGGATGCACTGGCACCAGTAACAGTTCCTCAAAAGTTTTGCTGAACAGACGATCGCCGCAGATGGAAAAAGTCGTCCCCCCGAAACTAATCACCATAGAGGAGAGGGCTACCATTCCCGGCAGCATAAACTCCAGATAACTGCCATAACTGCTATCAATCCCTGCACCGGGTCGAATGGAGCTGCCCAGCCCCAAACCAAAAGCCAGAATGTAAATTAGGGGCGACACCAGCCCGGAGGACACCACCTGAACCAGACGGACTCGCAGATCAAGCCAATCCCCCCAAAAGATGGTCAGGACATCGGCTGCCAGGTTTTTCAAGAGCGACTTTTGCAGGGTGGAACCGGGATGCATGACTGAAATTCGGGGAGAAAAGGCATACTGTTAGAGTAGGACAGTTGGTTTGTTTACAAAAGTCCTTTCTCTTATGAAGCGTCGATCTGCCAAATCTGCTCCTTCCCGATCCTCTGCTGCTTCTCCTTCGGCTCTGGCGAATCCGATCACGTTTGCGGTCCTGGGAGGTGTCTTCGTTCTGGGGGTCGGCCTCGGGATTCTCTTCAGTTCCACAGCCAGTTCTGGGCCAGAAAACATTGCCAGCCGGGAAGCGATCGATCGGGCCGCTCCGAACGCAGAACTCTGTGTGCAGTTCGGAGCCAGCGCGATCGCCATGGATACGCGCGTCTTCATCACCCTGAACCCCTTCAATGTTTATGTTTCACAGCCCAAGATGCAGCCCGCCTGCGTCCTGCGCCAAAATAACTGGGCTGTCCTGGAACAGCGCAAGCTGGTTAACTCTGAACAGGTGCGCGATTGCAAAAATCGGATGAACACCTTTGCCTTTACGGGCAATCTGGAAAGCAATCCCCAGATTAACTGCATTTATCAGAATGATGCGGCCCAGAACCTGTTCCTGAATCAACCCGGCGTGGGGCTCCCCCCACCTGAGAACAATCAGTTTTAGTTCTTGGGCACTGGCGTCTCAACCTGGAGCAGAATGGCCCCCGGTTCTAGCGGCGGCAAAGTACTCTGAGACTTAGTGCCGGGGCTGGTTTTGGGCAGCGGTTGGCCAAACTCAATCACTGGAATTCGCACCGATGTGGCCGTAGCGGGCCTATTGGAAGGCTGATTCAGGGGAGGCACGCTCACGGTCATCCCGGTTGAATTGGGTTGAACCGGAGGCAGACTGCCCGAAGATTGCCCCAAAGGCGGCACCGCGACGGTGGGATTTGGATTCCCCATGAAAATCGGCGGGGGCAAGGCTCCATTCGCGGAGGGCAGATTATTTTGCGGGACAGTTCCGATCGAGGGCAACCCCGGTGGAGGGGCTACAGGGGGCGCACTATTCGTAGGCAAAGAGGGGACGCTGATGGCAGGATTTTGGCCCGTTGCAGTCGTCGCTGGTGATAAGCCTGGAGGGGGAGGGGGCAACGCTGTGTTCCCAGCCGGAGTTGGGGAGGAAGTCCCCGTAACGGGCAGGGCAGGCCGACTGACCGGGGCGGATGCCACAATCAGAGGTTGTACCACCCACCGTTGCCCCACTTTCTGGAGTTTCACCTGTTCAGCAGCCAGCACAACATCGGGAGCCAGTTCGATCACAATCCGGGTTTGCCCCTGCTTGGATTGGGAAAGGCGGATCTGGCGCACCGGGCCGGAGAAGTTCTGTTTGGTGGGCACATCCCCCAGTTTCGTAGCAGGCAGGTCCAGGACAATCCGAACCGGTTGCGCCATCAGAAAGTATTGGGGCTTGGCCTGATCACTGAGGGTGAATTCCAGACGGCTGGTTGCCTGATCAAACTTCCAGTTCGTCAAAAGGGCAGCCTGAGCAGGGAGGCTGAAGGCCACGATCGATCCCAAGCTGGCAACGCCAAGCCAGATACCCACGTCTCTGTTCTGCATCTTTTTTCGTTGGAGTGAAAATCATTCGCGTGCTCTCAATGCCCTAGTTTAGTCATAATTCTCGATCATGCAAGGGTTAGCAAAAAATTGAAGCAGTTGCCAATCGAAACCCCTTAAAATGGTGCTACCGTGTGGACTGATTCCAGGGGTGATGACAGAGGCCAGGGCGTTGCTGTACTTGCAAAAGGAGACGCGAACATGGTTTTTCGATGCAAACATTTTGGCATTTTGGCTGGGGCGATCGGCCTGTTCCTGATCAGTGCGGTGCGCTCGGAGGCCATTCCCGCACCTATTTTTCGATCGCACCTGCAGGAGATTCGGGAGAACCTGCCCTCCGGCTGGAAGATGCGCCTCCCCGCCCGCATCCTGCTGGGAGGACCAGCAGACGATGACCTCGCCAACCAACTCATCGTCAAAGTCATCTCGACCCGAACTCCCCCCGGATTGACCGTGGGGCTGTTTACCTGCAAAGCCAGCACCCATCCCTGTCTGATTGGTAGCCTCTCGGTAGACAGTGCCACCTCAGAAAATGCCCTGCGGGAGTATCAGCGGCATCAGGCCGCCGCCGCCCCGATTAAGCTAGCCAATGGAGTGCGGGGCTATCTGCTGCATGGTCCTGTGAGAAAACCCCAGAGCGATTTCTCCTCCGTTATGTGGGAACAGGATGGTCTCCTCTACACCATCACGTTCCTGGCGGTCGAACGGCAAAATCTGCTTTACATGGCCTACTCCATGACCCAGGAAGCCCCCTATTCTTCCCTGGCCAATCCCAATGCCGGTGGCATCCGTTAGGGATTCCTACTGGCACTGCTGGAGGCGTTTGGCAAAGTCTTCGACCGTGTACACCCCAAACTGATCTCCCAAGTAGGGCAGGTGGCCGATCGGAGCCTTGAGGGAAAAGGTGAGTTGATCGTAGGACTTCCAATTCTGCTGGATATACAGATTCACTCGCCAGCCCACCCGATCGGCAAACAGACCCCAGATTTCGCTTTTATCCCAGAAGGTCGCAGCCAGACTCTGCCAGATTTTCTGCTGTACCGTGAAGCCAAAGTGTCCCTTGCTGAACTTCACCCACAACCGATCGATCAGCAGCAAATCCTCACAGGGGCAGGCAGAAATCTGGGCCGGACGGAACTGGCCTTCGATAATCACCCCACAGGCTTTTCCCAGAAGATTTTTGGTTTCCCGATCGGCCTCTCGCCAAGCTCCAGCCACCAGAAACTTCTGAAGCCGTTCATAGTCCCCATGGGTGACGAGAAAATCCTCCAACGCCCGCCGGACTTCTGGTTCCGTTCGTTCTTTCAGCAACCCATAGGCCGCCTGTCGCACCAGCGGAGCGGGATCTTTCAAGGCCCGCATTACCAGGAACAACCCTCGCCGCTGATAATTCAGGGCTTCTTTCAACGCTGCCATCCTGGCCTCTGGAACCAGGCTGTTGCACCGCTGGGTTACCCCTTCCAGCCCACCCAGAATAGCTCCATTCAGGGGAGGCGCAGCCTGTCCACCCAGAACAGCATCATCTTTACGAGGCGGGTGAGAATTGTGGGTCATACCTGCTAGAAATGCCATCCATCCTGGAGATCTTGAGGCTTACCGGGGATCACACCCGTCTTCGGGGTAGAGGACAGACACCTTTCACAATTTTCTATGCGAGAGAACAGATCCGTCCAGAGAAATTTTCGCGGAGTCGCCTCGTGTTTTTTTCCCGTCAGACCGATCGGGAAATGCCCCAGGGGTGCCTCCAGGGTAAAGTGAATCTCAGACTCCGTCAGCCAGCGCCCTCCGACAGACCAGCCCACTTGCTCAGTAAACTGCTCCCAGGCTTTGGTTCGGGCTGCAAACAGCGCTGCAGTTCCCTTCGGAGTTGGTTGCTGGACCCAGATCTGTCGCCAGAGGCGAGCCTGCACCCCAAACCCAAACCGGCCATCACTGTGCCGCTGCCAGAGGCGATCGATCGTCTGCAAATCCAAACAGGGAAAGTGCTGAATCTGTTCGAGTTGGAGCCAGGTTCTGGGGTTTGAGCTGGAAAGCCGAAATACGATCGTCCAGGTTTCCTGATTGGCGGCCTGCCAGTTCCCTTCCCCCAGCCAATCTCGCAGGGGGCGATAGTCCACTCCGAAGGCCGAGCGCAGCGGCACATATTCCTCAGCAACCGCCCATGTCGCATCCAGCTCCGATCGCTGCTGCAGAATGGCGACTGCCGCTTCCTCCACCCTGCCTGATCGATCGCGCAGAGCTGCAATGATCAATTTTAAGCCTGCTGCGCCGTAGTTTAGCGCTTCCTGTAAAGCCAGAATCCGTTGCTCCACCTGAGGGCTAGCCAGTCGCCACTTCACACCCTCCAGTCCGCCCAGTACCCCAGTCCCACAATAGGTCTGGCCTCCCAGAACTAAGTCTCCAGACCGGGGCTGATCAGGCATCCCCCACCCCCCAAAATCGGATTTTTTTATCCGCACCACAACTCACCAGTCGTTGCCCCTCTGCCGTAAAGCTAAGACAACTGACAATCCCCTCATGCCCCACCAGGCTGTGAACAATCCGCCCCGTCTTCACAGCCCAGAGTTTGATCTCCGGATGATAGCTGTCGCAACTGGCCAGCACTTTCCCATCAGGACTGAAACTCAAACACCAGACATTGGCAGCATGGCCCTCCAGGGTCTGGGTGAGTTGCCCAGTGGCCAGATTCCAGAGGAAGATCTTCCGCCAGCAAGACCCAGCCAGCCAGCGACCATCCTGACTCACGACCAGGGACCGCACATCCCCCTGGACCTTCAGGGTGCGGGGGCGTTCCCGGGTGCGGAGGTTCCAGAACTTGAGGGTACTATCAATACTGGAGCTGATCAGGGTCTGGTGATCTGGCGTAAACACCAGGCCAGCGATCGTGCCCCTATGAGTACCCTGAGTCAGGGCACTCCCGATCGTCCACACTGGCTTTCCCGTTTGCACATCCCAGATGCGAATGGTGCGATCGTCCCCTCCCGTTGCCACCCACTGGCGATCGGGGCTGAGGGCCAGAGCCCGAATTGGGGCCTCATGTCCATAGAGAAAATACTCCAGTTCCCCAGACTGGCGAATTTCAGCCCGCTGTGGATCACCGGCAGGGCTACGAACCAGGAGTGACCCCCCAGAGCCCAGTACAAAAAATTCTCGCGTGGATTGGCGGGCCACGGTGTAAAGCAGATCGCCAGCCTGCAAATCCCAGATTTTGATGGTTTTGTTGCCAGCGACTGCGATCGTCATCCCATCAGGGCTGAGGGCTGCAGGCATCCCGCCGCCTTTCAACGTTTGTAACCCGGTGAAGA
The DNA here is from genome assembly GCF_001939115.1 of Leptolyngbya sp. 'hensonii'. GTDB lineage: Bacteria > Cyanobacteriota > Cyanobacteriia. The sequence continues at coordinate 11,569 of NZ_MQTZ01000039.1, forward strand.
GGGGATAGACGTTGAAGGATTTCAGAGCCTGATGCACGATCGGTTCTGAGCGATCGCGGAGGAGCCGATAGGCCGCTCGCTGCACGACCGGCGACTCATCCTGTAAGGCGAGGATCAGGAGTTCCACCCCCATCTGACCATAGCGGATCGCCTCCTGCACGGCTGCCAGCCGCTGGCCCACATCCGCGATGGCAAAGCGGCGTTGCACCCCTGCGAACCCCCCCAGGACCACACTCCCGATCGCGGCTGTGGTTTCTCCCCCCAGTACCGCATCAAAATTACGGGGAGTTGCAGCACTATCTGGGGAGGGGCGATCGACGTTCATGGGAGTTGGCCAAGGTGTTTCAGCAGCAGAACCAGATTCTTTTACTATGGTATTGCCTGGTGCGATATTGTGACTTGCCCGACGCTGACCCAAGCAGGACAGCGCGGCACAATAGGCTCAGGCAAGACGATTCAGATTGCTATGTTCAACCCTGTTCATGAGGAGAAAGCATGGTGCTACAGCAGCTTGGGAAAAAGGTGACCCACCTGATTGACCTGCAGCGGCGGCGGATTTTGATCGAGCAACGCAGGCGCACCCAACCGGATGTGATCGAGCTGGCAGGGATCAAACTGCCGATCGGCGACCACCTTTCCCAGGGCATGCGGGAAGCCCTGTATGGGGAATATTACGAACAATCAGAAATCTCTATCCTCAAAAATCAGCTTCGGCCTGAGGATATCGTGATGGAGATTGGCACCTGTCTAGGTTTTTTGGCCAGTTATTGTGCCAAAACCATTGGGTCCGATCGAGTGTTCTCCTACGAAGGGAATCCCGCACTGGAAGCTCATATCCGCCACACCTATCACCTGAACCAGGTGAATCCTACCCAGAGCATGTGCTTAATCGGGGAGCATCATGGCGAGGCCACCTTCTACATTGGACCCTCACTCTGGTCTGCTTCGATCATTCAGCGAGATGCTCGCTTTCAACCCACCCAAGTTCCTGTCAAGTCCTTTAATCAAGAATTGGAGCGGATCAATCCCAGTTTCTTAATTGTGGATATTGAAGGAGGGGAGTATGAATTTATGCAATATGCCAGATTTAACTCTGTGACCAAAATCCTGATGGAGCTCCACGAAAGAGTTCTGGGTCAGGAAAAAATTGCAGCCGTTAAATCTCAATTACTCGCTGCGGGCTTTCAGATTGATCCCAGCCAGAGCGATCCAGACATTATTTTTCTGACCCGTTAGTCTCCAGAGCGGCTTGCTGCCTCGCCTCCGCCATGCAAAGCTTAAATGCGATGGGGTTGCGTTGGGTTAGGGGCTAGACTACCCTGGATCGCCAGATTAAGACTCTCCGTCGCACCGGATGTCCAAACGATTTCTCTCGGTGAGGCTCCTATGAGGTCAGCAACTTGTTTGGCCGCTTGTTTGATAGCCGTTTCAGCGCGATCGCCCCACTCATGGTCAGTGCTGCTGGAATTGCCAAATTCCTCGGTCATGAAGTGATAAACGCGATCGGCAACTCGGCGATCGACAGGAGTTGTAGCGTGGTAACCCAGATAGATCACGGGTTTCAGGATGAAGGGAGCTTGTTAACATTTTAATAGGGTGGTTTTAATAGGTGATTTGAGGTGTTTATTGTCTGCTAGAGATGCGTTTCATGACATTGTTAGGACTGCTTTACAACGAGATGGGTGGATCATCACTCATGATCCATATCCACTGCAAGCAGGAAGTTTTGATTTAGCAATTGATCTAGGGGCAGAAAAAGTGATCGCGGCTCAGCAAGGTGATAGGAAAATTGCTGTTGAAATCAAAAGTTTTTTAGGACCTTCTAAAATTACTGAATTTTATGGGGCGATGGGTCAGTTCATTGCCTACCGGGCTGCATTGCAAGTTCAGGAGCAGGATCGAATTCGAGAGCATCCCAGTTTTGCAAGGTTGCCCTCATCCCCCAGCCCCTTCTCCCTCTTTGGGAGAAGGGGAGCCAGATTCAAAGTCCCTCTCCCGTTCTGGGAGAGGGATTTAGGGAGAGGGCTACAAAAGTGGGATGCACTCTCGAATTCTCTATCTTGCGGTGCCAAATGATATCTACAACCGATTTTTCGTGACCCCGTTTATCAAAGAATTGGTTGAACAGACTGAATTAAACTTACTGATTTATGACATTGATCAGGTGGTGATTAAGCGATGGATTCCTTAGAAACTTATCGGCAATTGGTTCAGAAGTTGTTAACTGAACACGCTAATTTGGTTTGGGATACGCGGATTACGGCAGAAACTATTTTCGATCGAGAACAGGATCGCTACCAGCTTGTCTACGTCGGCTGGCGAGGGTCAGAACGGGTTTATGGGACGGTGCTGCATGTTGACCTTGTGGATGGCAAGATTTGGGTGCAGCAGGATGGAACGGAAGTGGGGATTGCCAATAAGTTAGTTGAACATGGCGTGCCAAAATCCGACATTGTTTTAGGTTTTGATCCACCCAAAATGCGCCATTACACAGATTTTGCGGTGGGATAAACATTTTTTCATGGCTGCTGGCGTTGCTATACTCCTCGGTCATGAAGTGATAAACGCGATCGGCAACTCGGCGATCGGCAGGAGTTGTAGCGTGGTAATCCAAGCAGATCACGCTTTTGGAATGGAGAACCGCAAGGTTTCCACAAAAGTCTGGTGATCGGGGGTGGCAATGCCCTGTTGAAGGGTTTGCAGCACTTCAGCTAGATTACCAGCTAGGAGGGCATTCACCGCTAACCATAAACCGAGAAATTGCCGACTTTGCAGGATGCCTGCTGCATCAGGGAATTGGGGTTTGTACTCTCCGTCTTCCAGGTAAAACCAGTCAATCCGTTGGCTGTAGGTACGCCAGACAATGTATTCCTGGATGCCATTCCGGCCATAAACGCGCTGCTTATCATGTAAATCGTAGGAAGCACTGCTGGCAGCAATTTCGACCACCAGTTCCGGCGCACCTTCCAGATAACCGTCATCGCTGATGCGGGAGGTTCCTCCCTGTTCTAATCGCAATACCGCATCGGGTTGAGGTTCGTTGTCGGCATCTAGGCGCACTGTGGGATTGTCGTAACAAGCTACACCGGGGGTTGCTGCGCGGTATACACCCAGCCATGTCATGAAATCGGCGTGAGGTTGGCTGTGAATGACGCAGACGGGAGAACTCACGTAGACGACTCCTTCAATCAGTTCGGCTTTTTTGAGGTGGGGCATGGCAGCGTAACGGCACTCAAATTCGGCACGGGTGAGTCGATCGCCATTTTCCAGGGGGGGTAGCTTCACAAATCGTTCAGGGGTCATAGCCGGGGACGGATAGATGGGATAGATCAGGTTGCCTGTATCTTAACAAGGTAGATTTGGCAGATTGCAGCGGAATTTACCCTACCCCTGTTCAGTGCTGCTAGCATGACCGAGTTCTCTGGTGATGCCGTAGTAGAGGCGATCGGCAACTCGGCGATCGACGGGTGTTGTGGCGTGATAGTCGAGGTAAATCACAAGAGCATCAACTACCGAGGTAAGATGTCATCTAAGCGCAATTCTAGATTGGCCAGTAGGGGAGAGTGAACGAATTGCCCTAAACGATATTGCTCTTGGCGATATTCTTCTGCGTGCAATTGGCAAACGGTAAACGTGGGCTGTTTGGGTTTGCCGATAAAGGCAATGCCGCCTAAGCCGCGATAGTCAGCAATCCAATATTCGGGAATGCCGAGCAGGGCATATTCTTCCACTTTACGGGCATAATCCGTTTCCCAATTGGTGCTGACGACTTCTACAACCAACTTGATAGAACGCCCTAGCGTAATCAAGGGTTCGTATTCCCAACGAGGTTCGCTAGACAACATCGTTTCATCTAGAACAACCACATCAGGGCGGCGAGCAGTGGCACTCTCGGAGAAGGGTCGAATTAGGCAGGTGCGGGGGATAAACCAGGGTAAATGCTGCTGGGCGATCGCGATGCCAATTTGAGTGGCTATTTTACCGCTTACGGCTTCATGAGGCCCAGTCGGTTCCATGTCAATGAGTTCTCCGTCAGCGAGTTCATAGCGGTAATCGTCCCCATATTGGGCGACGAATTGATCAACCGTGAGGAGTTGAGTTGGACTATAGGTCATGGAAAGGCTGGTGATGCGGGGCTGGGAAACCGGACAATGCTTGAGATTGCTTTGTATTTTAGCAGAGTGGTTTCAGTGAAGTGATGCAAGGTCGTTTGGGTGGACTCAGCGATCGCCCCACGCATGGTCAATGCTACTGGCGTTGCCAAATTCCTCCGTCATATCGTGATAGATACAATCGGCAACGGGGCGATCGACGGGTCCCAGGCTTCTGCAGTCCCTGGATTGGGGGACGATCGTCTGTGCCCAGCTCGCCTCCCTTCTGGGGGTCTCAGGGGTAAAGGATGGGAAGCTGAGATCGTGCCTCAGATGGTGGCATCATTGAGTCGTTGAGCGACAACGGGCGGAGGTTGCCACCACTCCTGACTGGGAAGCGGTCAACTCCGGATCTGGACGGGCATGACCAGGTAGGTCATCTTCCCCCCGCCCACAGGGGTCACAATCACCGGGCTGGTCGCCGTGTTCAATTGCATCTGCACCTCAGAGGTCTCGATCGCCTTCAACCCCTCTGCCAGGTACTTCACATTGAAGGCAATATCCACCGTCTCACCGGAAATCTGAGCCGGAATCGTCTCGCGCCCACTCCCCACATCCTGGGCTTCGACGGAAAGGGTGAGTTCCTGATTCTCAGCATCCAGGCTGAGCTTCACCACATTGTTTTTCTGGTCTGCCAGGACCGCAATCCGTTCCAGGGCTCCCAGGAACAACCGGCGCTCGATCGTCATCTGGCGGCCAAATTGCCGGGGAATTAGCTGGTTATAGTTGGGGTACTGCCCCTCCAACAGGCGACTGGTCAGGCACTGGTTCCCTAATTCAAACACCACTTGGCCCAGGTTCAACTGCACGGCCACAGTCGTCCCGGCCTGACAAAAGCTCAGCATTCGCTCCAGTTCTCGCAAAGCCTTGGCCGGAATCGTCACATTGATTTCTGGCTTGCTCCCCGCTTTTCGAGTCCGGGAGGACGACGCCTCTTCCCCCACTTCCATCACCGTTTGCATCACCGCCAACCGGTGGCCATCGGTGGCCGCAAATTCCAGACCATCCACCTGCAACGTCAAATGGACACCTGTCAGAATTTGCTTCGATTCATCCGTGCTGGTGGCAAATAGTACCCCGCGACAGCCTTCCAGCAGGCCCTCGATCGGCAACTGGAGGACTTCTCCACTTTCCACTGCGGGCAGTTCAGGAAAATCACTCGCCCCCATGCCTCGCATCTGGTAACGCCCAGAGGTCGAAACCAGATTGGCCAGAATTGACGCTTCGGCGTCTGTCTGCGTTTGCTCCAGAGTAATCTCGCCACTGGGAAGGCGGGACACAATGTCATTCAGCAATTTGGCTGGCAGCGTCATTTCACCGGGCACATCCACCTGAGCCGGAAAACTGGTCCGAATCCCCAAACTGAGGTCGAAGGCAGTCAGGCTAACCTGTTGAGCTTCAACATCAGCCGTCAGGAGCACATTAGCCAACACGGGATGGGTGGGCCGCGAAGGAACAGCCCGACTCACCAACGAGAGGTGGGTATTCAGATCTGTTTGGGCACAAACCAGTCTCATGAGGGCCTGAAGGGTTGGGGTTGATGTAATCACTGAACGCTATTATGTCAACTCTTAGTTTGGAACGACATCGTAGCACTCTTAACCCGTCAGGTCTAGAAAAAGTTTTGTTGGGTAGATGGGGTCAGGGTTTCAGTGCAAACCTCCCCTTCCCTAGGGCATCCAGAAGTTCTGGACAGCTTCTGAGCGCTACTTCCCCTGTGGGTCTTGCTGCACCCTGTTTTCTCGATCGGCCCTTTGGCAATAGGTTGGAAGCAGATATCGTACCCGTTAAATTTGAAGTTAATCATTCTTTAAAAGAGTCTAATTTTGACCTTTACCCTGGACGGTTTTTAAGAACGCCTTAAATATCAAATTTCTTTCTTTAAATAAAAGATCAGTAGTAGTAGGGACTGGGGAAAATGTGGAAAAACTTCGGGAATGATTTCTTCATCTTCGATCCCGGCAAAAGCAGCCTGTGGAAAACTTGTGGAGAAGTCCATCAAATTTCCACAACCCCTTTCTAGAGCGAAATCTTTTCCACTTCGAAGCCGATCTTCTACACAAATTTTCCACAGTAAGAAGGAGGTTTTCCACAGACTTTGAGGGGTTTTTCCACAAAAAAAGGGTGCCTGTTCAGGAAGAATTGGGGTAAGGAGAACAAAGGACATTTCCACAGGTTTTTCCAGAATATCCACAGGCTGAAGATGGGGGATCTGGTTTTCTGGTCAGCTCGGATCGCAGCCCAATCTGGAGTCTCCAGAAAATCCTCTAGGGTGATTCAGATCGATCGGAAGATTTTCCGGGATGGAAGCCCAGGGTTGAGGTCAGAAGTGCAACCTGCAGCCGATCGCGAAGATGCAGCCGACTCAGAATACTGGAAACGTGGTTTTTCACCGTTCGTTCCGTAATGTAAAGTGTTTGGGCGATTTCTCGATTGCTGTAGCCCTGGCCAATCAAGTGCAAGACCTCCAGTTCTCTGGGGGTGAGTTGGGCTAGTTCGGGCGGTAGCGTTGGAGGGGGCGGAGTGGGAGCTGGGCTTAACATCTTTTCAAACAGCCCTGGCCCCAGATGGGTATAGCCTTTGTGAACAGCCCGGATGGCCTGGGCCAGTTCTTCTGAGGGGGTGTCCTTCAGCAGGTAACCTTTAGCCCCGTAGCGCAGGGCCTGGGTGACGTACTCATCATCATCGAAGGTAGTGAGAATCAAGATGCGGATGTGGGGGATTTTTTCCTGCAGCGATCGGGTGGCGGCAACCCCATCCATCACGGGCATGCGAACATCCATCAGGACCACATCAGGCTGGAGGGCGATCGCCTGCTCCACACCCACTTGACCGTTTTCTGCTTCCCCAACGATGTCTAAATCTGGTTTGGCCTGCAGGAGACTGCGCAGACCTTCACGAACAATACTCTGATCATCGACGAGCAGAACCCGAATCATGTGTGCCGTGTTGTCGTGGGATTTCGACGGTGAGGGTACAGCCCTGATTTAAGCGACTCTGCAGGGTCACGGTTCCACCCAGGGCTGCAGCCCGTTCATGAATGCCCTGGAGGCCAAAGCCGGTGGTATTTTCCTCAGGATTGAAGCCCCGTCCATTATCCTCAATTTTCAGTGAAAAACCCATGGCATGATTACTGAGAAAAAGGTGGACCCGACTGGCCTGACTATGTTTGGCAATGTTCGTAAGGGCCTCCTGAATAATCCGGTAAAGGGCGATCGCGATTTCTGTAGCGGGCATGATGGTCAAACGAATCTGCGCTTTCAGACGGATTTGGGTTGTCTGCTCAAATTCCCGTAGCAGATGGGTCAGAGCATCTTGCAGGGATTGTTTCTGGAGTGGATGGGACCTCAGGGCCGCGATCGATTGGCGCACGTCCCGCAGGGCATTGGTGCCCAATTGTCGGGCTTTCTGCAGATGCCGATCGGCCTGTTCCTGATCTTGCCCTAAAAACTGAGCCACATTCTCCAGATGAATGCTCTGAGCCGTGAGGTTATGCCCGACAGAATCGTGAATCTCACGGGCAATCCGGTTCCGCTCCTGCAGAATGGCTTGGTCTTCGATCAGCAGGGCATATTCCCGCAGACGATCGTTCGCCTGGGCCAGTTCCTGACGACTCTCGTACTCTCCCAACAGGGCTCCCACCAGCAGCAAGACAAAAATCAGAACCAGGCCAAACAGCAGGGCAGAATTGAGGAATAAGTTGAAGAAAACACTGGATTGGAGGAGGCCAAACAGAAATCTAAGGGGGTCGGAGGTACTGTTGTTCACAGCGCTGAACGTCTCTGGAGGGCGAATTCGCAGCACCAGAATCACCAGATAGGAGGTATAGGCAGCCAGGGCAACCAGAATGCGGCCTGACCAGGGAAACAGGATACAGGCGCGCACAACGACCACCAGCAGCAATACCGGAAAGAAGTTAAGCCCACTGGCGGCAGATAGAACAGTCATCCAGCTCAGTCCAAATCCCAGGCTGGTATAAAGCATGGAAACCAGCCGATTGGAGGAGGTGGTTGGCAATTGCAACCCCAACAGGGCGAGGGTGGCAATGCCCAGTAGGGCGACCAAGGG
>NZ_MQTZ01000040.1 GCF_001939115.1 Leptolyngbya sp. 'hensonii'
CTGCATAGTCGTCTCCTAGCATTGGCAGATTCTCTCCTTCTTTGACTTTAAGCTTTTCTTCAGAACTCGGTGTATCTGGTCTCAGGAGCGATGCGATATGTTAGTAGACATCAAAACTGTCGCCCAATGCATAGTCGTCTCCTGGGTCAGAATTATCCCGTCTCCCCATAAACCCCGTTGCACACCGACCGTATAGAGTTGGTTGGTGAGTCCGAAAGGCTCTAGCGGCGGGTGAACGGGAACGTTAGGCGGCAATTCTGGGTACTCTTGTACCGAGAAGGGAAGTAATAAAGTGAAAGAAATATATGTGGGAAGCTATAGTATCAGGCTTAGTTGTCGCAGCACTTTCTGGTGCAGTAGGATTCCTGGTTAAATTAAGATTTTTTACCAATCCTCAGTATCTTCCAACGGTTTCCTCACATGAATCCTTAAGAAAAGCGTATTACTTCATCCCTGGTGAGTGGCACGAATATCACTTTACCTATGATCCTAAAATTGGCAAGGGGGAATATTTAGCACACTCAGTCTTTCGATTTTCGTTGCAGAAAAACTTAGTTGTTACTGGCAGTCTGGAGGTGAAAGCAGATCACCGCCGATCCCTTCGCTATAGAATTCGAGGTCAAATAAGCAATGGCAATTTTTATTACACAGGTGTGTGTATTGATGATCCGAGCGATTCATTTTGTAGTATGTTTCGCAACCTTCTTGATGATCAGATTCTTGGTGTAACAGTTGGGTGGGACTACAGTAAGGAGTCTTTTGTCTCACCAACATTATTAGTAAAAAAAGAACTTCAACAAGCAGAAGCCGAAAACCTTCTCAAGCAGTTTGAGGTCAAGTTATTTGGGGGCAAACAAGGAACCCCCTGAGTGCCGACCTTATATTAAGTGTTTTTGCTTCTTGGTATTTCATTTGGAATACCATACATCAGATTGTTTGGGACTTAATCTTCGCCATTGTACTTTGCAATATGCTTATTGTTTGTACTAATAGCAACTTGCCTGTACTCCGAGCCAGTAGAATATTGCTTGCCACTTGCACATCGATTGTACATATAAATACGCGAATGAACAGCAAAGTCAAAAAGCGCTGGAAGTTGAAGTACGGAGATGTCAATTAAAATAACAAAGATCTTTAACCAAAATCGATGACAGTATTTCTAACGGTTTTTTCTGGTGTTATGACTTTTGTGCTGGGGCAGTTGGTAATCAAATTGCTTGTAGATCCGGTTCATGACTTTAGAAAAACTGTTGCTGACATCGCTCTTGCATTGATTGAATATGCAAATGTCTATGCGAATCCTGGAGTAGCCGGAAGCGAAATTGAGAAGAAAGTTTCAGAGGAATTGAGACGCTTGTCTTCACGTCTCAACGCACAGATGTACTTAATACCGTATTATCGCATCACTGCCAAAATATTTGGATTACCTTCGAGAGAAAGGGTTGTGGATGCTGCAAGCAATTTAATCGGTCTTTCTAACGGTGTATTTAGGTCTGCATCCGATCTGGCGCTTGTGAATGTGGAGAGGGCTGATAAGATTCGCGATATACTTGGTATTTTTGTGCCTGAAAGTGAACGAATCAAACCTAGAGAATAGGTTCCTAGATGTCTCTTTACGCAGTGTAACAATAGTTTAAGAGGATAAGAAAGTGAGATAATAGGGTAAAGCGTCAGACAATATCCATGCCCAGGAAAATTCGAGAGTTGAAAGCTGAGATTGTGCGTGAAGGGTTTGTTTATCTGCCCAAGCGTGGCAAAGGCAGCCATGAGCGTTGGCGACATCCTTTGCTCAGAAAAACTCTAACAATTCCAGGTAAAGATGGAGATGATGTACCACTCTACCTAGAAAAACAACTAGCAAAGTTACTTGCTGTACTAGAAGAGTTGAGAGAGGATGAGAATTCATGAATCGATACAGTATGATCGTTCAATGGTCTGACGAGGATCAGCTTTTCCTAGTCACGATTCCAGAGTTTGCTGATCTGGTTGTGATGCCTTGCACTCACGGCAAAACTCGTGAAGAAGCAATTCATAATGGCGAAGAAGTTATTGAAATGTACTTAGAAGCTTGGAAAGCAGAAGGTGAATCTATCCCTGAACCGAGGACACTTCAAATCGCTTGAATGGTACTATGTCGCGGCGGCATAACAACCCGGTTGGAGCGGACTGACAAAGTTAGTCGGTTTGTGTCAGAGGTTATCGGCAGCCGCTCAACCGGAACGTTATACGCGCGACTCGAAGTCGTTCGGGGGAGTTGGAGAACGCCCAAAACGTTCTCCCTGTCAGTGTTCAGGCAGATGTCCGCCTCGGAATGTTCAATCAGTAATGAGAGGGCAGTATCAGCAGACGAGGTTAAGTGTCCAACAAACCTGAAGCCAAAACCAGGTGCGAGGGCTAGGGCAAGGTTGCTACGGATAATGCAAATGAATCCTTGATGAGGCTTCGTTAATTAAGGTGCTCGAAATGGCTGATACGAGCATGTTGGGGCATAGGAGGGTCGGTAGCGTCTAAATATCGAYYGRGAACACCTCGCCCCCGGAGTAAAGAGGAGTCCTAAGGCAACCACATCTCCACCCCGTGCGAAACGAGGAAACTCCGATAGAGTCCGAATCCTGCCTTCAGCATTCGGTAAGCCAAGGGCAACTGCGGTCGAATCCTCTAGCGGAAACAGGATGTCCTAAGAAGCGAACGCCGTCCGCCGAAAGGCAAGCGGAATCCATAACGCGACGGATAGGGCTTTTGCTCAACCCGAAAGGGTGCAGACATAGGACAGGTGATAGCTTGAATGTAGGTGAGATGAAACTCAACTGGCGGGAAAAGTTAGGTACAGGCTTCGGTTTGTAAACGTAACCGTCAGGGCAACTCGTAAGGGTTGTTAAGAATCGGAGACATTGAATTTCAAGACATTGCTTGAGCCGTGTACGGTGAAAGTCGTATGCGCGGTTCTGAGGGGAGGGGATAGGCTATACATAAAACCTGTCCCTTTACCCGACTTCTCTCTACTCGGTTAGCTAAGCACAGTAGATAAAAATAATGGAATCAACATATCAAGTAGCCCTGCAATCACGGACTGATCTAGCAAAATATGGAGATAATGCTTTATTACTCTTCACACTTCAGCTTCGGTTTGAAATTGAAGATATTGATGCTGTAGCTACTAATTCTCTCACTGACAGTTCCAATGATAAAAAGTGTGATCTTGTTTACGTTGACAAGGAAAGTCAAGTAGCAGTTATTGCACAAGGATACTTTTGCCAAAAAAGTGTATTGCCTAGCGAGGCTCCAGCTAATAAAGCTTCTGATTTAAATACTGCTGTGGTCTGGCTCCTTTCAACACCAATCAATGAGTTGCCAACTCAACTTCTTCAATCAGCAGCATCTGAGCTGAGAGAGGCACTTCAAAATAACGAGTTGAATTCAATAGAATTTTGGTACTCGCATAATTTACCTGAGTCAACAAACGTTAGAAATGAGTTAGATGCAGTCACAAGAAATGCTCAGAATGCGATAAGGCAAAATTTTCCAGGCTGTTCAGACATAAATATTTCTGGCTTAGAATTAGGAATCACTGCTACAGAAGGGCTTTATAATAGCTTAACTACTCCTATTTTAGTATCTGACAAATTTTCCGTATCCACTTCTGAGGGGTTTAATATTTCTGCTGCTGATTGGCAAGCATTTATTACAACAATTCCTGCTAACTGGTTATATGATCTCTTCAAGAAATATGAATCCAAACTCTTCTCTGCCAACATAAGAGGATATTTAGGTAGTCGAAATGCGGATGCAAATATAAATAACGGGATAAAGCAAACCGCCCAGGATGATCCGGCTCACTTTTGTGTTTTCAATAATGGTATTACCGCTATTACTCATGATCTCAAATATGATAGTTCGAGTCAACTTCTCGAATTAACAGGTATCTCAATTGTGAATGGCGCTCAGACTACTGGCGCGATTGGAAATCTTGCGTCGTCTCCTTCATCTAATGCGAGAATACAAGCTCGATTTATTGTATGTTCTAATCCATCTACGATAAAATCCGTCATCCGTTACAACAACAGTCAAAACAAGGTTGAAGCACCTGATTTTAGAAGCAATGACTCAGTACAAAGTAGATTAGTTATTGAATTCGGTAGCATACCTGAGACAGAGTATTTGGGAGGGCGGAGAGGTGGGTCTGAAGATGTAATCAGGCGTCGAGCCAGTCTCTTACCTTCCAGCACGGTTGGTCAAGCTCTCACTGCCTTTCATGGAGATCCATTAAATGCTTACAACCGTAAGTCTGATATTTGGAAATCAAATTCATTGTATGACCGGGTTTTCAATAATAAGACTACAGCTAAACATATAGTCTTTGTGTATTCACTGCATGAAGCTCTTGATGATTTCAAAAGAGAGCTTTCCGAAAAGAAGAAGAGTGGTAGTATTACCAGCGCTGAGTCATTACAATTGGAATTCTTTTTAAATAGAGGCTCTACTTTGGTTGCAGTTACGGCAATTTCTGCATGTTTAGAGGTACTGCTTGATCGGCAAATTCCTGATTCATTTAAGTTGTCATTTGGCTGTATATCACCAACTAGAGCAAAGTTAATCTGGAGAGAAGTATTAACTCCAATCATTGCGCTGATTTCGCAGCTAGCTCCCGCAGTGGAGAATGGAATTAAAGGGCAAAGTAGCACTTCGGTAACTATTTCTACTTTTCGCTCGTTGATTGATGCAACAAAATTTGCAAACGACGGGATCTATGTGACCTTTAGGAATAAAGTCGAAATTAATTAAGTTGAAGTCTGGTTTTGTTTTTTTTAAAATCTCTGTTCTTCCCCTCAATATATACCTCCTTGTGACTGTGCCTAACAATTCGCTCGGAGCGGACTGTCGAAAGATCTTGGTGCATTGCGAAGGCTATTTGCAGCCGCTCAAGCGCACCGTTCGACCGCTTTACATTGTCGGTAGGATAATTGCTTGAAAGCTCAACGGCTGAGATTCAGACTTCTAAAAAGCGTTATGAAGGTCGGTCGTCAGCCCATAGCTCTCTAAATAATGTCTTTGTTCTTTACATAAGGCAACGTTCGTGTGCCAAGTATGCAAACCTGCTCCATTTGATCAACTAATCGCTACACTGGAGCTAGCCAAGATTGGCTTATGAAATAGCCTAGAACCCTTAAATCAACCATGCCTGACCCCAGAGACGTTTTTGAGCATCCTGTAGGACACTGGGATTTTCTAACAGCTTCAGACGATACAGAGTTTGAAGGTCAGTTTTTTGACCGCAAAGAAGCTGGGCGAGTTGGGCAAAATGGTCTCGTTAGCAGAACTGATTTAAACCGTGTAATGGATCAAATAACTGAGTGCATATCTGCATTCGCCAACACGAACAAATCGGGAAGCTTATTAGTGATTGGTATTTCTTCAGGGGGCGAGGTTAAAGGAATCAACCACCTGGGAGATGAACAAAGAAGTAGATTGACAGGATTCAACATGCTCTTGTCTGATCAGGCAGCTCAAGCAAAGTTTGTTGAGTGTGATAATGATTCTGGCAATAAAGATTTTATCTGTCTAATTTACGTCCCTTACACATCACGACGGATTTGCCAGACTTTAGGTAATCGTCCTCGCGTGTGGAAAAGACAGGGCTCACAAAATATTGAGCTAAATGATCTACAACTTGAACAACTACGAAGAGATAAAGGAGTTGTAGACTATGAGCAAGCTGATTGCTGCCCCTATGACTCTAGAGATTTAGATCGAGCGGCTTTTCAGGAATTTCGTAGAGTGTTTTTACTAGATTCTTCCTATGATTATAGTGAGGAAGAGTTGCTCTACCAGGTCGGTGCAATCAATAGAGATAGTACAGGATATACCTTTACTAATGCAGGGTTGCTTTTTTTCGCATCAAACCCTCAAAGAGTTTTGCCTGCCTCCTATATTCGTCTACTTAGATTTGAAACTGATGTCGAAAATATTGAAAGTCGAGGTTTACCAACATTTGACAGAAAATTCACAGGATCAATTACAAAGCAAGTTCGTGACTTAAGAACTTTTTTTAGAGAATCAGGATTCTTTAAGCTTTATCAAAGAAGGAAGCCCGATGGAGGTTTCATTGAGGAGCCAGAGTATCCCTTTATTGCAGTTGATGWAGCATTCGTTAATGCAGTGGCTCACCGTGAGTATGCAATTGGATTACCAATAGAATGCGAGTCTTACAGAAATGCTTTTGTTGTGCGTAATGCAGGACGACTTCAGCAAAGAGATAGAGATGTTCCTGAACAATTTTCTTTAGAGACTACACGCCTAAATTCTTCTCCGCGTAATCCAAAGCTTATAGAATGGCTAAAAATGATGCGTGATGAGCGTGGCGCTGAGTTTGTCAGGGCACTTAGTGAAGGTACGAGGCGTATGCGGGATGAAATGAAGCGTTTAGGTTTACCCGCACCTGAATATAGAATTAGTGAATCTCAGACAACAGTTGTTTTATTTAATAATGTCCAGGAAAGAGAAGCTGCTCTTCGATTGGCTGCGACATCTGAATCTACTGAATTCTCAAACCTATTTCCATTAACTTTTGTTTCTGACAGCGATGAGATTTTTAGCGCGGATGATGTCTCCGATCGCTACAGAGATATCATGACTAGTTTAAAGGATTCTCTTTCAAACCATGATTGGTATATAGACAGCTTTAAGTTCAGTAAATTAATAGCTCATCGTCAGGGAATGCATATTCCATTATCTTCTGCAATTGATGGTCTGGTTAGACTTTATCCTGCTTATATATTTCAATTGCGACAATATTCAAAGAACTATTATTTATGTATTGACTACACGTTAGAAGTAAAGAATATTAAGACAGCTAAAGACATTCTTTCCTACTTTTCTCCGGATGAATTATCTGGTAGATCATCAGTTGTTAGATGGAATGGTTGGGAACTTGGAAAAATTGTTTCTGTTGATCACGAGTGGACTACTGTATATCTATTTGACTTTAAACAGGAGGTTCAAGTTGCCAGTAATAAGGTTATCCCGAATTTATCGAGAGCACAGATTGAACATGTACTCAAGCGAAATAATATTAGATTTGACCTATCTAGAGCTATAAAAGAACATAGTTTATCTCTGGAACCAAATTCCTCAAGAATCCGTGCTGAAAAAACTCAAGCAACAGCAATGGATCTTGTTCAAGAAATATTTCCACTCAAAGTTAATGGATTTTGGTGCAACTTAAAACCTGAACCTACACCTTTGCATAGACAAAACGAATACTTTAGTGGGTTACAAGTTCGTAGTGTGCCAGAGCCAGATGTTGAATTTAGTCACCATCGCGAATCTAAAGATATTCGTGATGGTATTACAAAATTTGGAGCTTATAGTAACGCTGAGAAAGTAGTTGAAATCGTTCCTATTTGCGTATCAGAATTACGCAGTAATATGTCTGCTCTTATTGAAAGGCTGAAAACGGGGAAATACAAATATCGTGGCTCTGAACGCACTTTCGGAACACGATTTACCTATTCTTCTGTTATCACACCTATCTCAGTTGAAGATACATTGAGTGAATGTAGAAGATTGCTTGTTGAACATCCTGAATGGATTGGAAGGCAAGAACTCGATCGAATTTTTCTCGTCCATGTTCCTGAAGGAAATTATTCAATTGACGACGAGAAGTCTCCATATTATGCCATTAAAAGATTTTTACTTGAGAATGGCATTCCCTGTCAAATGATTGATACTCCTACGCTTCTCAACCCTGACTGGAAAGATCTCAATTTAGCCTTGAATATAGTTTCAAAATGTGGAATTACTCCTTGGGTATTACCAGGAGCAATACCTGATGCCGATTTTTTTGTTGGTCTTTCATATACACAAAGCAGTAGAGGTAATTTTGACCGCCTAATGGGATATGCAAATGTTTTCGATCAGTATGGGAAATGGCAGTTCTACTCAGGAAATATAGATGTTTTTCCTTATTCTGAAAAGATGAAGTACTTTAGCTTGTTAATTGAACAAACTTTAAATCGACTTTCATTATCTGAGACTCCAAGTATATATTTTCACTATTCCGCAAAGTTTTCGCGCGAAGATAGAACAGCTATCCTTGAAGCTGCTCGACAAATTAGACCACAGGGAAAGTATTCGTTTATTTGGATAAATTCACACCACAGCGTAAGACTCTACGATAATCGTGCTGAAACTGATGGAAGCTTAAGTCGGGGTAGCTATGTAATTACATCTCCCAATCAAATTTATCTCTCAACCACTGGGTATAATCCTTACCGTAAAGCCCTTGGAACACCTGTCATGCTTGAGATTAATGTAAGATCAGAATATCCAGAAGGCACACCTAATTCTCCTCCAGATCTAAGAGCGGCGGCTGCACAGATTTTGAGCTTAACTAAACTCAATTGGGGTTCTACTGATTCATTATGTGGTGAACCTATTACAACAAAATATGCAGGAGATATTGCTTACCTAACATCTGCTTTTCTTAGACAAGGAAATCATTTCCACCTGCATTCAGTTTTGGAAAGAACACCGTGGTTCATTTAATGTAGATGATCTTGCATAGTCTTCAAAAGATATTGAGCCAACCAAGCAGTCGAACAAGTCGTTGGAGCCGACCGCCGAGAGGTTATCTGTAAGAGTTAAAGGTTGTCTGCGGCGGCTCAACTTGGTCGTTAGGCGCGCGACTCGAAGTCGTTCGGGGGAGTTGGAGAACGCCCAAAACGTTCTCCCTGTCAGTGTTCAGGCAGATGTCCGCCTCGGAATGTTCAACCAGTAATGGGAGGGCAGTATCAGCAGACGAGGTTAAGTGTCCAACAAACCTGAAGCCAAAACCAGGTGCGAGGGCTAGGGCAAGGTTGCTACGGATAATGCAAATGAATCCTTGATGAGGCTTCGTTAATTAAGGTGCTCGAAATG
>NZ_MQTZ01000047.1 GCF_001939115.1 Leptolyngbya sp. 'hensonii'
CACTGTGAGCTTGCAGGACTTGTTGAATTTGCTCTGGACTGACGTGACGGTAGTAGTAGAGGGTGTCAAAACTCTCTGAGAAGGTTTGTTGGCACCCCAGGCAAAAGTAGCGTTGATGCCCATTCGGCATCTTGCCATGCTTGTGAGTCTTAGAATGACCGCAGAGCTTACATTCCATAGCTTGAGTAGGTGAATCGTTGATTCCTTACTCTACCAGACCCACATCAGTTTGACGCACTACCGATTTATCACCGATGTCGGCGGGAATGTCCTGAAATGTTTTGCGGAGTGCAAACAGGACAAAAAGGGCCGCCCAGACGGCCAGAAGGATCTGTTCCAGGGTGGGAGAAAGGATGCCAGTCAAATGGCCCAGCAGGAGAACCGGGATCAGAGGGGTTAACAGCTTGGTTTCGGGTCGATCGAAACAGAAGGCTTCTTTGAAGAACACCCCTGTCAACGCTGCGAAAGTAAAGCCAACTCCCAACAGGGTCAGGGGTTGCTGGTAAACGGTCAGGGCAAAGGGCTCGGGGTTAAAATGGGCCACGCCCAAGGAGGCGATCGCACCAACAACCCAGAGAATCTGGAGGGCTCGATGCAAGGGGACCAGATAGATATGAATGGTCCATAAACTGACGGCCAGGGCGGCACAGAAACAGGTGTAGAGCGGTGTTAGGAGGCTCAGGAGTAGTGGGTTATTAGGTTGCCAGAGGATAAGAGCAGTTCCGATGGCAAAGCTGAGGGCAGCAACCATCAGTCCGGCACGATAAATGATTACGCCCCGGCGATCGTCCTCAGTAATCGTGAATTCACCAAACTGGCCTTGATACGTCTGTTGTTCTGGTACCTGTAGATCTGCCATATTGCCTCTACGGAAATCTACTCATCAGTCTAAGCTGATTTTTTCAAGCTGGCGCAAGGGTCTGTAATTGATCGGCCATGCGGGTGATTTCGTCTCGCATGGTTAGCTGCTGGAGCCATTGTGGAGGGATGCCTGCTGCACCATAGTAGGCTCCAGCCAGTTGACCACAAATCGCGGCTGTGGTGTCTGCATCATCGCCAAGATTGGTTGCCAGGAGGATAGCCTGGGCATAAGTCTCTGTCTGCCAGAAACACCAGAGTGCTGCTTCTAAACTATGCACCACATATCCCGTCCCGCGAATATCGGCAAGGGCCTTACTACGATAAGTTCCTTCCAAAAGACGCCAGATCATAGGGGATGTAACGATCGTCGGGTCACTTCCAAACAGGATGTCTGATTTATCGGCTCCAGCAAGGGCTCGACGCAGGATATCCCCAAACAGACGACTGGCATCTACGCATTCTGCCGCGCCATGGGTGGTGCGAGCACTTTCCCCTGAGAAGTGCAAAACCCGATCGGGGTCTGGAAAGTAACCCATAGGTATGGGTGCCAACCGCATGATGCAGCCATTTCCGGCAGCACCGGGATTGGTGGAGCCCCTGAAGGGATCGCCCGATCGCTGGTAATCGGCAAGGGCCTGACGGGTCGTATTCCCAATATCAAAACAGGTTCCCGTACTGCTCAGATCCCCCCGTTCGTACCAGCCACAGTAGCGATTCATCTGATCAATAGGATCAAAGGTTCCCATTGTGATCAGACTGGTCGCCAGACACAAGGCCATTGAGGTGTCGTCGGTCCATTGCCCCGGTTTGAGGTTAAAGGGCCCCCCCCCCACCATATCCGTGACTGGAGGGAATGAACCCCGAGGCTGAAACTCAACGGTTGTGCCCACAGCATCCCCGGTAGCCAGTCCTAACAGACATCCGCGAAACCGTTCAGTTTGATTCATAGGGGCTGAGCATCGAACCTGTAAGAAGTATGCAAGAATTCATGACATCCACCCTTACCCGACAGAATCATTATGGCTGGATTCCTCCCTCCCATAGCGGGTATGGCTGCCTTCCTGACTGCCAGTCTGGGAATATTGCCTGCGATCGCCGCTAGTAAACAGGTCAGGCTCACTTGCTCCTATCATGAAACCACACCACAAATCCTGGCCAGTGGCTCCTGGGAAACAGTCTTTAAAGCCGGAAAAGCGGATCTCCGACAGGCTTTTGAAACCTGTATGGGGGGAGCAGCACCACGGGTTTTTGTCGGGGAAGAAGTTGGAAAACGGCTATACCCTTTGGGGAAGCCGAGGACCCATCAGGCCCTGCAGGTGACCGGTGAGGACCAGGCCCTCATCCTGCTCTGGAATCGCTTACTCCAGGCCAAGCAGACCCGGTTAACGAAACCATTGGTTCTGGCAGCAGATTCAGCCGGGAGCAAATTGGAGCGCAGCTTCAGAATCATTATGACTGAAACCACTTCTACTCGCTCAAATTAAGCAGCTCGAATTGGAGGCTTTGCTGAATGCAAATATGAATTACCCTCATCCCCAGCCCTTCTCCCGCAGGAGAAGGGAGCTAAAACTCTTGTTCCCTCTCCTTTGGGAGAGGGCTAGGGAGAGGGCTGCATAAGGCTCAAGCACGAAAATCATCCTTCTATTCAGCAACGCCGAATTGGAAAGTATGGTTTTCTTCAATCCCAAGCATCAGCAAGTCGAATCATTGAGAATGCTCTTTTCTGCTTAGGATTTTGGTAAGGGGTTAATTATCAGGAGTCTTATGATTTCTTCCTCCACGCTATTCCATCTGGTTGCTAAGGGTGGAGTGGTTATGATTCCGATCATAGCCCTCTCAATCGGTACTTTGGCCTGCGCTATGGAGCGGGGCTGGTTCTGGTATTCCTTGATGAGCCAGGAAGATCGAATCGTTCATGATGTGGTCGCCGCAGCCAGAACTGATTTGCAGGAGGCAGCAAAGATCGCAGAGCGGGCACAACATCTCCCGATCGGTCGCTTCCTGCTGGCTCCGTTACAATTGCGTTGGCCCACCCCGGAAACCTTTCGACTAGCCCTGGAAACAACAGCCGATGAGGAGTTTGCCCTGATGCGGCGGGGCAATGCTTTTCTGGAGAGTACGATCGGCCTGGCACCGTTGCTGGGATTACTGGGAACGGTTACCGGGCTGATCCTGACCTTTAGTAATCTTAATATTGGTGGCAGCGCCGAGGCTGCTGCCAAGGTAGACCTATCCAAGGCTGCTGCGGGGATTTCAGAAGCCCTAATTACCACCGCTGGGGGGATGATTGTCGCAATTATGGCCCTGGGGGTGCTACGCCTCTTCATGAATATGCAAACCCGGCAGGTAGACTATTTCACCAAAGTGGGGGGCAAGCTAGAGCTGATTTACCGTCAGTTCTGGTACGAACCAGCCTTTCATGAAAAGCCCCCGGCGATGATATCCGCAGAGATAGGAATTTCCCGATCGGAATCGGATCAACTCTCCCGGATTTGATCGATTGTCTGGACCCACTGACGGCGCTCCCCATGTTCCAGGTTGAGGATTTCGGTCAGGGACCAGTGAAAGTGATAGGCAATTAAGGCTACCTCCCGCCGTAGCTGTTCTGGGGGGTAGCCTAAAACTCCCCCGATAGGGTCAGCTCCACCCGAAAGGCCGTCTGGCACTGGGGACATTGGACGGGAATATGCACATCCCCTTCATGGTTGATGCGGTTGTAAAATTCCCGCAGATAGGCCAGATCAAGCGTAAAGAGGTTTTCCAGCATATCGGGCGTCACCTCAGACAACGTTCCCAGTTGAGTAATGACATTGGACAGAAGCACCAGCACCGCATAGGCAGGATTCTCCTGTGCCTGAGGATACTTCTGAACCAGGATTTCATCCCTGGCTGTGGCGAGACGCATTTTCCCCTGGCGGTGGAGGATGCCAGTTGGATCAACCAGTCCTTTGGGCAGGGTGAATTCAAATTCTGTGGGGGGAAAAACGGTAGACATGGGAGCTATTCATGGCAAACTGCAAAATTAGGGAATTCGGATGCATTCCCATAGCCTCTCTGCGAGAGCCTTGATCGGGCCTGATACCAAACCGGGTACCGATCTAACCCATCGTACAGTCATTCCATTGCTTTTCTGACCTGCACCGATCTCAGGGAAACCTGCCGGGGTGCAGACAATTTACTGCAGGGAAGTGGTCTCATCCAAAGGCGTGCCCCCTCCATCCCTGGTCTAAACACCATGGTGATTGCTTTCAGGATGAGAAAATCTCGACTTAGGTCTAATAACTAACCTGCATTTGCATCCCTAAGCTGGACTCTTGTAAAGCCTACAGACCCGTTCCATGATTCCTGCTGTTGCTCGGACTCTGGCCAATATTCTGGCTAAGGGCACTTCATTGAGCAGTACAGAACACATTGATCTGAACCCTCCTGGCCCAAGAGTAACTGGCAGGTCGGGGCTGACTCTTTACTGCTACGACGTTTGCAAGAGTTCGCAGGTCCACGCTGAATCCCTGGTGCCATCTATCGAGAAAACACAGCTTACTAATGAGCAGTACTTACTCCAGTGGTTTGATGTGTCTTTTTTAGTGAGCGCCTGGGACTACACGGTGTTAGGGGAACAGCAATTGTTGTCTGAGGCTCTGACCTCTCTGGTGGGCCATCCTTCCTTGCCTGAGGAAATGCTGGCCCCTGAATTGCGTGGGCATGGAGATTTACCGCTGGTGATTTCTTTGCAACCTGCGATCAATCCCGTGATGTTATGGACTTCCCTCGGAGTCCCCCTGCGTCCCGCCCTCTATGTCACTGTTTCTATCCCTGTGTTCTCAGAACGGAAACCAATTGCATTTGAGGAGATCAGCCCAAGCGTTACCTGCTCAAATGCCTGATCGGATTTTAAAACTCTGTCTTTAAAGCGCTCTTTAAATTTTTGTCAGTTTTTACCTGAATTCTTACAGCCCATCTTTACCGCCTGCCCATTGAGCATCCATGCAATGGCTGGCTTAGCCAATTCCCATTTTGTCAGTTTACTCGTACAGGAAATTAGGTCATGGCGAGATTAGATTACTTTGCTCCTGGGGTTTACGTTGAAGAGGTCCAGCGGGGGAGTCGCCCGATCGAGGGTGTGCCCACCGCTGTTGCCGGGTTTATGGGGTTTACGGAAGATGTTCGCGGTGGGGCAGAACTGTTTAAGCCCATGCTTGTCACTAGCTGGGATCAGTACCTGCAGTACTTCAGCCGCCCCATGTCCGACGGTTACACCGACTTCAACGCCTATCTGCCCTTTGCAGTCAATGGTTGGTTCCTGAATGGGGGTGGACGCTGTTGGGTCATGAGCATTGGCACTCAGTTGCCAGGTACCCCAGTTTCTCCCCAGGCAGCGGGCACCCAGGTCAACAGCCGTGGTAATCGTCCCAGCCTGCGGTTTTCCCTACGGACCCAGGAACCAGCCCCCGCTCCCCGTCGGGGTCGGGGGGCGATCGCGCCTCAGGCCAGTAGCCTGACCGTAGCTGGTGGGTCTGTAACGATACAAATTCGGGAAAGTACCCCCAAGCCCCCAGCGGATGCCGACGCCGAGCCCCCCGCAGATACGGGCGAATACTTCAGTGTAGCCATACGTCAAGGCAGCGAAGAACTGGAGCGATTTGAACACCTGACCATGGATCCCAATGCAGATGCCGCTTTAGCGGACTATGTTGTCACGGCTGTGCAGGCTTCCCAGTTTGTCGAAGTGTTGCATATTGACCCCACCGTGGGACGCCCTCTGAGCCGCCGTCCGGCCAATGGTCAATACGAGGTCAGCCCTCCGCCTGTTGCCCCCAACCAGGCCCAATTCCCCCGGGAAGTGCAGGGCAATCGCGACGATCGCACTGGTATCCGGGGTCTGTTCGAGATTGATGAGATCACCATTCTCGCCTGTCCCGACCTGATGCGGGCCTATGAGGCCAGCCTGATGAACCTGGATCAGGTTCACGGCATTATGGAACTGATGGTCAGTCTTTGCGAGGGTGCTGCCTCCGGGGATATCCCCAACCCTCCCAACCGAATGGTAATTTTGGATACGCCCCCCGATCGGGTCAAACCCCAGGATGTCAGCCGCTGGCTGATGGAAGAATTCAACCGGCGCTCCATGTTCGCCGCCCTTTATTACCCCTGGATCCAGGTGCCCAATCCCCGCAATGCTGGTAAGCCAATTCTGGTACCCCCTGCTGGGCACATGGCCGGGATCTGGTGCCGCACTGATGAAACCCGGGGGGTTTACAAAGCTCCGGCCAATGAAGTGCCCCGGGGCGTCTCAGGTCTGGCCTACGATTGTAACTTCCGGGAACAGGAACTTCTGAACCCGATCGGCATCAACTGCATCCGACCTTTCCCCGGTCGAGGCATCCGCGTCTGGGGAGCCCGGACCCTGGTGGAACCGGATATTACGGAATGGCGCTACATCAGCGTGCGTCGTTTGATCAGCTACATCGAAAAGTCAATCGAACTGGGCACCCAATGGGCGGTTTTCGAGCCCAACGATCAGGATCTGTGGGAGCGGGTCAAACGGACGGTGAACAACTTCCTCACCGGGCTGTGGCGTGAAGGGGCCTTGTATGGATCGTCGCCTTCCCAAGCCTTTTATGTGAAGTGCGACGAAGAGTTGAACACACCCGACACCATGATCCTGGGTCGGCTGTATGTAGAGGTTGGGGTCTGCCCAGTACGGCCCGCTGAATTTGTCATCTTCCGAGTCAGCCAATGGACTGGCCAGGACGAAGGCGGAGAGGGTTAATCATTGCTTGCAGGGACGGGAAGCCCTCCCGTCCCTCATGATGAGGCCCAATTTATCAACGGAGTAAGAGATTATGACAAAACCAGCCTTTACTACAGGAACCAGTACCTACTACATCGAGTTTGATGGTCTGACTCAGATGCAGATCAAGAGCATGAACGAGATCAGCTATGAAGCCAAAGTGGCCGGTAATAAAAAGGCCATCGCCTCTACGAAGGGAACTGCAGGGGTGATCACTGAACGGCAGACAACTTCCGGTGGGTACGAAACCAACCCAACGATGACGATCGAAGTTTACATGAGTGCCAATTCGGCCAGCGCCAGTTACAAGCTGTACAAGTGGTTTCAAGCCTGCCTGCCTGCCAGTGATGGCGGTCAGGGAAACTGGGCCGGTAATCGGAAGGCCGCTTCTGTCTCAGTCTATGATGCGGACGGTAAGACGGAAATTCTACGCTGGAACCTCGATCGGGCCTGGATCAAGAAGTATTCGATTTCCGCAGCCGATGTCACAGGTGGAGACCTCGCGGTAGAAACCTACGAATTCGTGGCAGAACACATTGATAAGGTGACGCAAATTCAGGCTGTCACAACTGGGGCCGTTACGAAGAGCACGGCGGTTGTGATTAACAGCTCGAACGCTTACTAGACATAAGGTATCTACAGGATTGAACTATGGTTAATGCCGCCTTTGGGTTAAACTTCCAGACCCGCAGAAGTGCGATTGAGTATCTAACCTTCAGTCGCTTCTACTTTGAAGTTGATGGGATGACCAAACTGCTGATTTCCAAGGCCAGTGGTATCAGCATTGTGATTGAGACCACAGAACAAACGAAACCGATCGGCTCCACAAAAAATGTGGGTGGTGCTGGGGCAATCAGCCAAACCCAGGCCACACCGACTGGGGTCAGCACTGAAAATCTCACCTTGGAATTTATCTCCACGCAGGACAATAACGTGCTGTTGGAGTGGTACATCCGATGCCATCCCAAGCCTCGGGATGGGGGACCTAGGAAGCAGATGCAACAGCGTCTGGCCTGTTCTCTGGTGTTCTACAACCAGGATGGCACCGAGGGAGCCCGTTGGAATGTCCGGGATGCAATTCCAGCAAAATATAAAACGACGAAAGTGGCGGCTGATTCTGGCGATCTGTTTAAGGAAACGATCGAGATTGCCCACGCTGGGTTAATTCGCGCCAATATCCCCACCACATAACCTGAGGCCATGCCCAAACCTCCCCCTAAAACTGGTACTGGCACACTTCCTGAAATTCTCACAACATCCCGTTTTTACGTGGAGTTGAAGGTGACTCAGAGTGATATGCCAGATGCCTATTTCATGGAATGTAAGGGTATTAAATACAGTGTGGACTTGATTGAGGTCGCAGAAGTGGCTCCCCTGAAAGGTCAAGGCAAAGCGACGCAGGGTCTAATTGTTCGAAGTAAAATTCCCGGTTCCTTCAAGGTGGGGAATATTACCCTGCGTCGGGGCATGTTGACCAATTCCAACATGTTCTGGACCTGGCTACAATCGGTTCATGATGGCCAGTGGAGCACCCAGCGTAAAGAAGGTTCCCTGGTTATTTATACTCAAAGTGGTACGGAAGGGGCTCGGTTTCAATTTTCACGGGCCTGGCCAATTAGCTACAGTTTTGCAGGCAGCAATGTATCCCAGGGAGAGATGGCGATCGAAGAGCTGGAGATTGCAGTAGAGGACCTGAAGCGCACCACGTAATGGGTCAACGTCGATGATACAAACTGAGTTCGAATTCACCCTGCCCAAGGGATACCTGGATCAGGACGGCAATCTCCACCGTCGGGGTATCATGCGCCTGTCTACGGCTCTGGATGAAATCGTCCCGCTGCGGGATCCCAGGGTCAAGGCCAACCCTGCCTACGCCACGATCATCATTCTTGCCCGCGTCATTACCTGCCTGGGAGCACTGGAAGAAATTAATCCTGCTGTAGTCGAAGGATTTTTCGCCTGTGACCTCAATTATCTGCAGCAGTTTTACCGCCACATTAACGATCTGGACCCGGAGAATGGTGCACCCCAAGCTGCACTTAATTCGGAGGAATGAGGGTGTGAAACGATCGAGTCACCGCAGTCGGATCACCTGACTCAGCTATCTCGATATTAATAATCTTGTCATTCTCACAATTTCCTCACCTTTGCTGTTAGGGGATTGACAGGCTCAGGGCACTCCGCAGACTCTCCGCAGACCTTCGGATAAATCCAGTTGCGAATGATATTAAGAACTACTAATGATTTCTACTAAACTCTTGGGGTCTGATGCTTTACTTTTGTAGGAGCTATTTTTCCTCATCTCATTCGCTAGCAGGTTGCTTTCTACCAGCAGATCATTCTGCTTGCTAACCTTAACCTGGAGTGCTGAAGGCCATGAATTTTTATGTATCTGAAGCAGCAACAGAGAGACATCCAGGCTCTCTGAAGATTCCCCATCCGAAAATGGCTGATGTCATTTCTATCGCCAGAAAATTGGACCCGATCGATCGGAAATCCTTTTGCCAGTTACAACTCCAACAATTCATCCAGCAACTCCCAACTCAACTGATTCAGCAGATTTCGGCGCTGGCAACCTGGTTGACCTACTGGAATCCTCTGACCAACCATCGTCAATCCGTACAGTACAAGCTTCCGACTGTCGCAGATGCTGATCAGGTAGCCTTTCTCAATTATCTCTCCTCAGAAGATTGGTGGTTCCCAGCGCTGCCTACCTTGAACCTCAGTAAATTGCTCCTTCCGAGTGAAGAGCATGTCTATATTTGCCCGATCCAGCAACAAGAAACAGGGGCAGAATACTGGTTGCTCTGGGTCGCTGAGCCTCTGACTCCCAGCCAACAACATTCGGTCGAACTGCATGCTCAGTTAATGGCCCACTCTCTCAACCTTTACCGCGAATGTTGTCGTCAACAATCCAAGGTTGAGTTGCTGGAACAGGTGATTCAGAAAGCAGACCATCAACTCCGCAATCCCTTGGCCCTGATGGGGCTTTATAGCACCACCTTAGAAATGAGTCTGCCGGAAGGGGACCTGCGATCGCAGGCTTCCCTGATTCGAGAAGCCACAGAAGAAATTAGCTTATGCCTGAAAGAGGTCTCTAGCTGCGGGCAACAGGCCCGTCTGCGTGCCGAGCACTACGATCTACGCACGATTCTGGCAGACGCTATTCACCATTTGCATCCCTGGCTGGCGGAAAAACATCTGCAGATTGCCCAATCCTCAGAGTCTGTCCTCCTCTATGGAGATTTCTGGCAACTGAAACAAGTTCTGATTAATTTGATTAGCAATGCCGTTCACTTCAGCCCGGTCCGGGGAACGATTACCTGTCAGTGGCAGGTGTTTCGTCATGAAGTTCTGATAGAAGTCCGAGACCAGGGACCGGGGCTTTCAGAGATAGACCTGAGCCAAATCTTTACACCCTTCTATTCCCGCCGTCCCGGTGGAACAGGGCTAGGGCTTTCCATTTCGCAGAAGATTATCCTGGATCACCAGGGCAGGATCTGGGCACAAAACCTTCCTGGCGGTGGTGCCGGGTTCTCCTTCGCCCTTCCCCGCAGGATAGAAGCAGGGATAGCCCAATCATCAGAACTGCCGCTTTGATGTTCTTTTCAATTCAGCCTGA
Source organism: Leptolyngbya sp. 'hensonii' (assembly GCF_001939115.1). Lineage (GTDB taxonomy): Bacteria > Cyanobacteriota > Cyanobacteriia. The sequence goes on from NZ_MQTZ01000047.1 coordinate 10,275, forward strand.
GAAATCTGCAATTTACACCTTGCAAATGTCATCTGTTGCTTCCGCTCAACAACCTGTTTCTGTCTTGCTGGTGGACGATGAACCTCGTCTACGACAGGGGATTCGCACCCTCTTGGGCTTCTACTCCGCCAACAGCCCCTTCACTTTTGAGGTGGTGGGTGAGGCCGCTGATGCCAGTCAGGCCATCAAGCTAGTGGCAGAGCAGCACCCAGGGTTAATCGTTCTGGATTTAGAACTGTTGACAGAAGATGGTATTACAGTCCTTCATCATCTGCGGGAGATGGCCTATAGAGGGAAAGTCTTAGTTTTATCTGCCCATCGGGAAGATGAATGGGTTTTCCGGGCCATGCAGGCGGGAGCCAGTGGCTACGTCTTCAAAGACAATCTGGCCACCCAACTCTGTACAGCCCTGAATACGGTTCTGAATGATCAGGTTTATCTCTCCCCAGAAGTGGCAACCTGCTTCTTCCGGCTATTCCATTTTTATGCAGGCCGATCGCTGGCCATCTGCCAGAAATTCGACCTCACAGAACGGGAACAGCAGGTGCTCAATTGGCTGATTCAGGGAGCTTCCAATGAGGCGATCGCCGAACACCTTTATATTACGGTGGCCACTGTAAAAGCCCATCTGACCTCTATTTTTAACAAACTATCTGTGACAAGCCGAACTCAGGCCATTATCAAAGCTCTCAAACTGGGATTAGTCAATAGTTAATTATGAGTAATCACCTTGCGGTCGCTGCGGTGACGGCCACCCTGCAACGGATTCTGCAGAGCGCCATTCAAGACGATGTGTATGGGGCCAGAGTCACGACCATGCGGCCCAATATGTTGGAGAGTGGCCTGACCGAACCTGGTGTGAATATTTATCTCTACCTGGTGACCCCTAACCCGGCTTATCGCAGCAATGATCCGATCGGACGCAGACCCCGGGGCGAGTTGGTCAAGCGAACTCAGGCAGCCGTTGACTTACAATTCTTGCTGAGTTTCCACGGTAATGAAAATGAATTGGAACCCCAACGTCTGTTGGGCAGTGTGGTCGGGAAGCTCCAGGATGTCCTGACCATCACCCCAGACATGATTCGGGACACTCTCAACGACCCAGCCATGGCCTATCTGGCTGAATCCGACCTGGCCGACCAGATGGAACCGATTCGGATTGTGGCCACAGAGATTTCAGTCGAAAATTTATCCAAGATCTGGTCAGTCTTTTTCCAGACCCCCTACTCGCTGTCAGCCACCTATAAGGCCACAGTGGTGCTGCTTGAGGGTGAGGAGCCCGGTCAACTGGCCCTACCCGTGCGGGAGCGGCGTCCCCTGGTGATGCCCTTCCAGCAGCTCGCGATCGAACGAGTCATGGCCCAAGCTGGCCCCCTGCAACCTATTCTGGCCAATACCACCCTGCTGATCCTGGGCCGCAACTTACACAGCAATCTAACGTTGATTCGGATTGGCAATCTGGAACTGGAACCCGAACAGGTCAGCGATCATCGCATCGTTTTCTCGCTGGCCTCTGTACCCCAGGGCGCTTTACACCCCGGAGTACAGAGTCTGCAGGTGGTTCATCCTGGAGCCCGCCAACAGGTTCCCGGTCCCTACCGGGGGATTGAGTCCAACCTGGCTCCCTTTGTGCTGCGACCGACCATTACAGAGGTTACAGCTACCGACAGCCGAAGAGATGGGCCTGGCACCTATGCAGCCCTTGTGACCATAACCTTCAATTTACCGATCAGGGCTGACCAAATTGTGGTTCTGGTGCTGAATGAATGGTCTACGGACAATCCCAGTGCGAGTTTGTTCAAGGCGACCCGGCGCAATGCCGATGGCCTAACGGTGACGATTCCAGTCGATCGCTTAAAAGCAGGAGACTATCTGGTTCGGGTCCAGGTCGATGGGGCAGAAAGCCTGTTGGACTACGACACCAATCCCGGTAGTCCCACTTTTAATCGCTATATCAGTCCTAGGGTGGTGATTGGTGGATAATTTGTCATTGGTTGAATAATAGGACTGACATTCAGGGATCTATCTCTCCAACCCACCCCGGCCCTGCGGGCCACCCCTCCCCAGAGGGGATACACCCTCGTACAGGCGTTGCATGCAATGCCTGACCTACCCAAACCTACCCCGATCCTACGGGCCAAGGGGATTAGCCTAATGACTAATGACCCATGACTAATGACATCTGGCAAGAGATCAACTACGCCTACCTGATGGCTGGGATCAATCGGGTTCGGAACCGGCTGATCAGTCATGCGGATCCGGAGTTGTTGAACCGGGAGACGATCGCCTCCCAGGACAATGGCGAAGATCTGGATTGGGAATCTGGGGCACCACCCGCCATGGAACAGATCTGCTCCCTGATGGGGTTAAGCGCCTTTGAGCGCGACATCCTGCTACTCTGTGCCGGGGTAGAACTGGATGCTAGTTTTGCGCCCCTCTGTGCTGCAGCCCAAAGTGATGGTCAGCGTACCACTCCCACCTTCAGTCTGGCACTAGCAGTCTTGCCAGGAGCCCACTGGAGCGCTCTGGCTCCCGATGCCCCCTTGCGCCGCTGGCGGTTGATTGAACTGGGCAGTGGCACCTCCCTCACCCTCAGCCCCCTGCGGATTGATGAGCGGATCTTGCATTACCTGGTCGGGGTTTATCATGTGGACGATCGCCTCCTGGGAATGATCGATCGGGTAGAATCAACTGAAAATCTGGTCATGTCCCACTGGGAACTGGCACAGCAGATCGTCGCAGCCTGGTCAGTAGACGGGGTGGAAGATATTCAGTCCCTACCGATTTTGCAGTTGTGCGGCCATGAAGCCTCCAGTAAGCGGGCGATCGCGGCCATGGCTTGTCACTTCTTAGGGGTTTATCTCTACGCCATCTCAGCCTATGCCATCCCGACCAATCCCAGTGACCTGACCCAGTTCAAATCCCTCTGGGAACGGGAAGCCCTGTTGGGCAACAGCGTTCTGCTGATCGACTGTGATGATCTGGATGCCGCTGACACGGTACGGGAAGGGGCCATCACCTATCTGAGTGAGAGTCTGCACGGGTTGGTCATCATCACTAGTCCCGATCGGCGGCGGGTGCGGTTGCGATCGCTCCTGGCTTTTGATGTACTCCGGCCCACTTCCAGTGAACAGTACGGAGTCTGGCAGGCAGCCCTGGGCAACATGACCGCCTACCTGAATGGCTATGTTGAATCCCTCGTGTCTCAGTTCAGCCTCAGCCCCCCTGTGATTCAGGCTGCCTGTGCCCAGGTCAAAGTGCGGGCGAACCAGGACGATGGGGGAACCCTCAAACCAGGTGAGATTGAGCTCCTCCTCTGGGATGCCTGCCGTTCTCAAGCTCGTCCTCGGCTGGATGATCTGGCTCAACGAATCGAATCGATGGCCCTCTGGGATGATCTGGTGCTGCCGGAAATCCAGTTGCAGACCCTGCGGGAAATTTCAGCCCATGTGCGACAGCGAGCCAGGGTGTATGAACACTGGGGATTTGGGGGAAAATCCGGGCGGGGACTGGGCATCAGTGGCCTGTTTGCTGGAGCCAGCGGCACCGGCAAGACGATGGCGGCAGAAGTGCTGGCCAAGGAACTGCGGCTGGATCTATATCGGATTGATCTGAGTGCTGTGATCAGCAAATATATCGGGGAAACGGAGAAAAACCTGCGGCGGGTGTTTGATGCCGCCGAATTGGGTGGGGTGATCTTGCTGTTTGATGAAGCCGATGCGTTGTTCGGTAAACGCAGCGAAGTGAAGGATTCCCACGATCGCCACGCCAACGTCGAAGTCAGTTATTTGCTGCAACGAATGGAGGCTTATCGGGGTCTATCCATTTTGACCACAAACCTAAAAAGTGCTCTGGATCAGGCATTCCTGCGCCGGATTCGCTTTGTCGTGCAGTTTCCCTTCCCGGATGTGGCCCAGCGCACCGAAATCTGGCGGCGGGTTTTCCCAAAAGGCACCCCTACCCATGGCATTGTTCCAGAGAAGCTGGGCCAACTCAACGTATCCGGTGGCAATATCCGCAACATTGCCCTCAACGCAGCCTTTCTGGCTGCTGACGCCAATGAATCGGTTACCATGAAGCATCTGCTGGCATCCGCCAAAAGTGAGTACGTGAAGCTGGAACGTCCCTTAACTGATTCTGAAATTCACGGGTGGGTTTAATCGGACACTATAGCAGTTCAAACCTGCCCGTGATGGCATAAACAAAACTATCGTACATCCCATTATCCGGCGCTTCGTCCTGCTGTTGCCGTTGATCGGGACGGGAGGGCACACCTGGAGGCGTCTTCTGGGCAAGTCTTTCACAAATCCGGGCATAGGCTGCGTTGATTTCCTTAAGCCGGATCTCTGCATTACCTCGATCGGGATTGAGATCAGGATGGTATTGATAAACCAGTTGCCGATAAGCAGTCTTAATTTCTTGCTGAGATGCGGCTGGATCAACATCCAGGAGCGCATAGCAAGTTTTGAGATTTAAGTTTGCGATTCCCATAGCACTAAAGTTTTGGCCTACTGAAAAACAGAACTAACTGTCCTCAGGCTATCGAGTGGATGCCAGTTACAACCTCGATCGGGGGGAAGAGTTGTCGGCTTCAGCCCACCTGACTGGAGGCGGAAAAGCATGGAAGAACAGATCAGCCTGCCTGAACAGAAGCTTTCAACAGGCGTTGATGTGCTTGCTGCAGAGGTTACACAAGTTTCTAAACAATAAAATCCCTTTTCAAGGTCTAGGGTAATATAAGGTAACTCTGTTTCTACACAGAGCCCCTGCGGGTGTCCAGTTTACATAGTGCTGACATAGTGCTGACACAGTATTGATTATGGGTCACCAGGTCCACACCCCGAAGAAGTCCCCTGGGATTGCGATCGCCCCACCGATTCAGGGGAAGTTGTCGTCCCGGCCTGTAACCGTCCCGTTGCAGGGGAAACCTCTGCAGAAAGCAGTTCGTCAGCAGAAACCCCTCAGTCTGCAGGCCCAGATCGATCGGGCCACCCGGTTTGGTCATAATCTGAATCAGGTCCAGATTTATCCCTCTGCTCCGGCAGCCATTCAACGTCGGCCTATTTCCCGTTCCAATGCTCACATCTACGTTCAGCGTCAGGTTGTCGAGGAGGAGCGAAAACGGGATGAGGAATCTGAACAGAGACAATTCAAGTCAGACCAGCAACCCATCCAGGGGTTCTTTATCGGCATGATCTTAGGAGCCATTCTGCCTAAGATTCTCAAGCTGCTATTCCCCGACAGTGGCGGCGGCGGTGGCGGCGGTGGCGGTGGTGTCGATAGCGGCGGTGGCGGCGGCGGCGGCGGCGGTGGCGGCCCCGGCGGTACTTCGCGATAAGTTAAGCCTGAATCAATCACCCTGAAGACTCTGTAATTGCCTGCAACTTTAAACTCCCCTCTGCGTGAAGGACTCAACCTATGGACACTCACCTGCATACCCACAAGAAGCTTTCGGCTAGTTCGGCTCCCAGGCTGCACAATGGCTTTGAAAGTCGGCCTTTCGCAACCCAGACGAAGGCAGAAAGTGACAAGCAGCAACCGGACCTGAAAACGCAGTTGAGCAAGGCGGAACGGTTTGGTCACAACCTCAGCCGGGTGCAGGTGCATGCCACTGCCCCTGCGGCTACAACCGTACAGACCAAGTCCCAGGTGGTGGTCCAACGGGAGGAGCAGGAGGGAGAAGAGGAAGAAGGCGCTCAAATGAAGGCTGAACGGGTACTCCATCCCCTCGTGCAACAAAAACGGGGTGACGGTGCCACGGGTAGCAACAGCCCATCGATTCAGCGCGCTGAAGAGGGAGCTGAAGAAGAAAAGGAAGAGGCTCAGATGAAGGCTGATCCAGGGGCTAAGATTCAGCGGAAGGCCGGAAGCACTGCCTCTCTCCCCCCAGCAGTTAAGACCAAGATGGAAGGGTCCTTCGGCACCGATTTTTCGGATGTCAGCATTCAGGAGAGTCCCCAAGCCAAGGCGATCGGAGCCCTAGCATTTACCCAGGGCAACCAGATCCACTTTGCCCCGGGGCAGTATAACCCCCATAGCCAATCGGGGCAGGCCCTGCTGGGCCATGAGTTGACCCATGTGGTGCAGCAACGGGCTGGACGGGTTCCCGTGCCGACCCAAAGCAAAGGAGCCCCAATCAACGCTGACCCAGCCCTGGAGCGGGAAGCGGATGATATGGGAGCAAGGGCCGCTCGGGGAGAACAGGCCATGGTTCCCGGCTCTCCCTTCATGGCCAGAGGGATGACGCAGCGAAAGCCGACTGAGCCGATTCAGAATAGTACCCAACCGGTGCAGTTCTTCCTGCCGATGTTATTGCCCATGCTGATGCCGATGATTCAACCGATGCTGCAGCCGATCCTGCAACAGGTGATCGGTGGGGTCTTTGGCGGCGGCGGTGCTGGCGGTGCTGGCGGCGGTGCTCCGAGGTAGTACACCCTAGATCGAGTATCAAGGTCCGTGCGATCGAGCGTTGTCCCTGTCCCAGATCGGCCCCAGCAATTGTTCCTCTCTGGGGAAGGGTGGCCCGCAGGACCGGGGAAGGAGAGTTATACTGGGTTTCGAGTTATGGGCCATCTTATTAATTGGCTGGTCCAATGAGTGTAAAAGCGGCCCAAGCTTTGGGGTCGGGATAACTTTTCATGGTTGTTAACATTGCCTGCCGCAGAGCCTGAGCTTTACTGGGGTGGCGCTGCCAGCTCTGATAAAACTCCGTCATGAGTTCAAAAGTCGGACCATCTGGGACTTTCCAAAGGGAAACAATTAAATGGGTCGCACCAGCTGCCAGAAACGATCGAGATAAGCCAAAGACACCATCACTGGTCAGGTTCCCTCGCCCAGTATCGCAAGCACTTAAAACAACTAGCTCTGCTTTTAATTGCAGAGTCTGGAGTTCTGACATCCGCAGTAATCCATCCTCCTGACCCGTAGGAGCCAGAGCCAAGGCCCCTTGATAAAAATTACTTAAATAGTCCGTTGCCCCTCGAAACTCGGTAAAGCTATCCAGGAGGCCGTGGGTTGCCAGGTGAATAATACGAGCTGTAGGCATCCGGCGCTTCACTTCAGCTTCTGTGGCTTGTGGACCAATCAGAGCCTGAGTCTTCAATAGCTTAGCGATCGTCTGGGCTTCCTGTTCTGACCCAGGTAACGCCGCCAATTGTTGAGCAGGTTTGCCTAATTCCAATTGCAAACGGGGCATCGTGGGATTGCCAACTACCAATACATCTGTTGCTTCGCTACCTGATCGCTTAGGCTGTTGTAGAAGGTCCAGAACCTGGATTGAGGGAGCCATAAGGATCGTATGCTGTTCGATCAAATATTTGTTGCGGGTATCCTGCAATGCCGCAAAGGGGACGAGAAACAGTTCATCCTGTGGAATAAAGATGACTGGTGCTTCGGGATTATCAGGTAATAGTTCTGCAATGGGTTGAATTAATACTTGATGCAATTGACGCAACTGTTGGTTGGTTGCTGCCTGAGTTCCGATCGAACTGGCCAGTGCAACATCCTCTTGATAGGTGAACCCCCGACCTCTGACCCCGATCGAGTCTCGAGTCACCTGAACTAGCTGGCTGAGTGGAGTCTTGAGGGTACTAAGATTGACCCGTCGGAAGGCGATTTGACCCGTCGGTTGGATGACCCAAATCAACAAATCTGTGGCCTGGGGAGTTGTTGTGCCTAGATGCATGGAGGCCAAGGAGTTAAGCCCAGCACTTCTACCCTCGCGGTAGAACACAGAGTATTGGACTAGCGTAGCTTTTTGAGTACGAGCTACTTGCTGAATTTGGGCCAGGTTAAGCGCCTGCACGGGAAGGACTTGAGAAGTCCCCTGCAACTTTTGATTTAACAACTCGACAATCGCGACAGCTCTACTGGTCTCAGCAACTTCTAGAGCCTGCTCGGGTTGATTTAACTCGACTAAAACCAGTTGCAGATTCCGATAGAGGTCATCCAGTTGTTGAGCTTGGCTTAGCTTACAGGTATCCTGATTAAATCCCCCAAAGAGACAAGCAGTCTGACCAGGAGCAACTCTTTCAGCAGAATATTGTTTAAATGTTTCTATAGCCTCAGTGAATGTTGTTTTTGCTGCTGAAAATTGCTGCGTCCGAAGCAGGAGTATGCCCAAGTTCGCTAGACCTGCAAATCTGTTGCCCAACCAGAGTGATTGATTAGGAGGATAGCTTTGCAAAACTTGGCGTTGAACTTCGATCGCTCTGGTATAGTCACCCTTTAAGGCATAGGCTCGGCTTAATTCCTGTAGGACTAGATTGGCGACGCCATAGGACTTGACCAGATTGCTGAGGTATTCATCCTGGGTTGATTGCAGCACCTTTAGAGCCTGTTCTAGTAGCTGGGCTGGCTTCTGAGCATCGCCCGCCGCAGCATAGAGGTAAGCTAAGTCGTTCAGGGTGTAAGCTCGGGCTGCATCATTATCCAGCATTGTGTATTGTTGTTCATACAACGTGATCGCAGGTTGAGGCGTCCCTTGCTGAAGATAGGTAGCCTCAGCAATACCTGAGAGGATCTGACGCAAGTAGCGATGACGAGCAGCCTGATCAGCAAATTTTGCAGCGCGATCAAAGCCTGGAATACTTGATGGAACTGGTGCTGGCAGGCCAGGCACTATTCCGGTCTTTTTAAAAAGGGCGAGCTGTTGCTTGAGCGTTTGAATCGCTTGTGGATAATTACCCATCCGACTATAAGCCCAAGCTTCAATTTCTAATGCTTTCATCTCCAAAGCCGGATTATTCAGGTCTTGTGCCAGACTGGTGAGCGTTGTAGCCGTTTCGATCGCTTTTAACACATCATAGGTGTTGCGATACTGATCCATCAGTTGCAGCAGCACAGGAACCTGACTCAGACGATCGCTCTGAGACTGCACTTGTTGGAGTTGCTGTCGAGCAAACCCCGTTCCAGTCCCATCGTCCAACCCCAAAGCTGTCGCGGAAATAGACATAACGGCAAGAATGCCAGCCTCTGCTTGCTGATTTTTCTGGGCTCGTGCAATGTCCAATGCCTGTTGAGCCAACTCTAAAGCCCGTCGATGATTGCCCAATGTTTGAAAGGATAGAGCAGCCTGGGTTAGAATTCCCATCACCTCTGCCTGACTTCCCCTCTGACGGGCCGATTCTAGCATCTGTTCATAGATCGCAAGATATCTTTGTGCTCCATCCTTCTGGAACTGCTCAACCTGTTGGGCAGAGGGCATGGTAACTTGTGCTTGACCTGGAATGCTAGCGATCACCTGCCCTAGTAAAACGGAGAGGAGCAGAACAGAACGTCCTATATTTAGTTTCATTGGATATTGATTGGGGAAATAATTGATACTGAATGCCAGATTGCACGGACTTGAACGCATGTCCAACGTCAAATCATCTTATCCAAGATTCCGCAGGATAACAAAGGATGATTGGGGAACGGTCACTTTGACCATGCTTGCGCTACTGCTGATAGACGACAGAACCTCTACACCAAGTGTGTAAAGGGATTACAACGAGTTTTGGAGGTGCAACGACTGATCCATAATTGGGTGCGTCCCCACTGGGGGCTAGTCAAAAGCACCACTCCAGCAATGGCAACGGGGTTTTGCGATCGTTCGTTATCGATGCATGAACTCCTGACTCAAAGAGGGTTTACTGCTATCCTCCCTTAAAAGACCAGTCCTGACTTTGAAAACTGACAGATAGGTGTCGGCTGCGCCCCCACAAAAAATAAAGCGGCATAGCAACCCAAATACAGCAGACAGACCGCAATGCTTTCTGCTTCGTTTATCTAGATCCTTGTTGTTGATCCAAGGATTGACAGTGGGCTTCCAATTCCAAGTTAGTTGGAGCGCAGTTTGTTAGTATGTCCAACCGGAAGCGCCGTAGAACGACCCTCCAGGCCGATCAGAAATCTGACCTTTGGAGCCTCCAGACGCCACCCGCAACTTCCCAGTTTGCCCCCCGTCCCTTTGTGGTTCAGGCTCCAGCGGCACAGGGCACATCTTCGCTGCAAAGGCGTATTTCTGGGGCCTCCCAGTTTGGCCACAGTCTGGCCAGAATTTCAGTGGATCGTCCTGATGGCTCCCAAGCAGCAGGGGTGCAGGCCAAGCTGACGATCGGGCCATCGGACCATGCTTCTGAACGGGAGGCCGATCGGGTGGCCCAGCAAGTGGTCCAACAGATCCAGACCCCCCAGGTGCAGCAAAATCAGCAAGGGGCTTCTCTGCAACGCAAACCGGCAACTTCCATCCCAGCACTGCAAGGTACAGGTGTGGCGCAGGAATTGCCCACAGCCCCCTCCTCCCGTCTGGAATCTTCTCTACAGCAGGCTCGCCAGGGAGGAGAACCGATCGCACGTCCAGTCCGCCGATCGATGGAAAGGGCATTTGGAAGCGATTTTCAGGGTGTGAGAGTCCACCAGGATGCCAGGGCTGATCAGGTGAATCGATCGGTACAAGCCCAAGCCCTGACCACAGGACAGGATATTTTCTTTCGCCAGGGCGCTTATCAGCCCCATAGCCGCAGTGGCCAGGAACTGCTGGCCCATGAGCTAACCCATGTGGTGCAGCAAAATCAGTCGCCGCCCACAGGTGGGGGGATGGTACAGCGGAAGCTCATCACCCTCGCCAATGGCACCCAGGTCGATACCAAGAATCTGACGGCCCGCCAGATGGAAACCCACCTGGCCGATCCGAACCTGCCCCAGGCTGCCCGTGAGGCCCTGGAAAAGCGGCTGGTCCAAAAACCAAGGTTCTCAATTCGGAAGGTGAGAAATGAGTTTTTGGCCAGTTATGACGCTTTCATGCAGACGTATCCGCATGTGGCTCTGACCAGGCAGGCAGTCAAAGCCCGAATTGGTCAATTAACAGGAGCCCTGGCAGCAGAGGGGGTAACCAACTATCGCCTGGAAAATTATTCCAGCACCCTGTTTGGGTTCCCAGATTTACGGGGCCAACTGCAATCGATCAATCTGAAACTTGCTCCTGTCGGAAATGTGAATCAACAAGATGCAGATAGAGCCAGAGAAATGATTACGGATGTGCTGGTTTTCAGTGGTTTAATTCCCTCCAAAGAGAAGCAGCGCAAATTATTGGGTAATTTTTCCGGCTATTCCCGCTATGCCATTGAAATCTTGAATCCCACAAAAACTATTGATGTTCTGCGGAGTATTAACCAGCAACTATTAGATCCACACAACAAAGACATTCATCAGTCAGATGAACTTCAGAATCTAGATCTGGATCAACACGATACGATTACGGAACGAATGCTGAAGCTCTCCCTGGTGAATGCCAGGGCGCAGGTGCAGCGAGACATGCAGAATGACCAACTGTTCCAGGATATTCTGGCCAGTCCCCATATTGCCGAAGTCATGTTTGCCTCGAATGGAGCAGATGAGCAATATTTCCTGAATACCTGCCCGATCAGTGCTAAGAACACGGATATGGCCTCCCGAGCTTCCTCCATCGCCGTCTTGCTCAAAATTGGGCGCAATCTGGTCCAACATTTGAATGGACAGATTGGCAATGCGACACCGGCCCAGCAGAACAAGCATCTCACCTACCGGCAAACAGTGCAGCAACTGGTGCTGAAGCGCACCGCAGAAGCCGCTCAAGTCTTCAATAATATTGAGGCCCAGGCTCAGGCGATGCTGCAGGGCAATAATTTTGATTATGCCAAGTTAAAAGAACTGAAACAGGATTGGAGTCGGGTGATGCAAAAACTGGGGGGCGTGGTGAACTGGGATAGCCCTTCAGAGATCCCCCAGCTCTCCAAGAAATATGCGAAAGATCATTACTACGGTAGTGTGCCGATCGCGATCCTTGCAGGTCTGACGGTAAACCCCTTCCTCCCTAACACCCGCACAACCAAGCGGCTAGAGGGACCGGATGCTGGTGCCTATGCTAACATGACCGATCAGAGCATTGACGCATCTCCGGGTGGAGCAGATACCTCCCTGAATCCCCTGGGGCCGAATCATGTCAGGTTGAACCAATTCTGGACGAATCTCTATAAAGCCGGTGGCACCCCCTTCAGTTGTAACAGTCTGGTCGGGGGCCATAGCTTATATATGAAGGCAATTCTGCGGAATGGGGTCAAGGTATTTGCGATTAATGATCCGATGAGCAGAATCTTTGACTATAAGACCTTTGCCCAAATGACCGACTATGTTGTTGCCCATGATCCCCAGTTGCCAGGGAGCCTGGTTCCATAGGATAGGTCAGCTAACCCAGAAATAGTTTGTAAGCCGGGTTCTGGCTCTCATCCCAGTAATGGTAGCCCAGGCTATCCAGAAACGTCTGCCACTCGGCCATCTCATGGGGAGGCACCTGCATTCCCACCACAATCCGGCCATAGTCAGAGCCATTATTGCGGTAGTGGAACAGGCTGATATTCCAGTCGGGACTCATGGAGCCGACGAATTTCATCAGTGCCCCCGGTCGTTCTGGAAACTCAAACCGATAGAGCAACTCATTCTGGGCCAGGGGCGATCGGCCACCGACCATGTGCCGCAGGTGCAACTTAGCCAGCTCATCATCGGTCAAATCCAGGGTTTTGAAGCCACAGGTTTCAAAACTTTCAGCCATCCTGGCCCCATCAGCCCGATTTTCGATCTGGACCCCGACAAAAATGTGCGCCTCCCGATCGTCCGCAATTCGATAGTTAAATTCCGTCAGGTTACGGCGGCCCATGCATTCACAGAAGCGCCGCAGACTGCCCCGCTCCTCTGGAATCGTGACCGCAAAGATGGCTTCTCGCCGTTCCCCCAGTTCGGCCCGCTCGGCCACAAAGCGGAGCCGATCGAAGTTCATGTTGGCCCCACAGGCCACAGCAATCAAGGTCTTGCCCTGGATTTGCTCCCGCTCCACATAGGCTTTGGCAGCGGCGATCGCCAAGGCTCCGGCAGGTTCCAGGATCGATCGGGTGTCTTCAAACACGTCCTTGATCGCAGCACAGGTGGCATCCGTATCCACCAGCATCACCTCATCCACATATTCCTGACAGAGCCGGAAGGTTTCTTCCCCCACCTGCCGCACCGCCACCCCATCGGCGAAGAGTCCCACCTGGGAGAGGCGCACTCGTTCGCCTGCTTTGAGGGATTGGGCCATGGCGTCGGCATCCACAGGCTCCACGCCAATGATCTTGATTTCGGGCCGCAACCGCTTGATGTAGGCCGCAATTCCAGAGATCAACCCCCCACCCCCGATCGCCACAAAAATGGCATGGATGGGCTGCTGATACTGCCGCAGAATCTCCATGCCGATCGTGCCCTGGCCAGCAATCACATAGGGGTCATCAAAAGGATGGATAAAAGTCATCCCTTTCTCAGCTTCCAATTGACGGGCATAGGCATAGGCATCGTCGTAGGTGTCGCCGTGGAGAATGACCTCTCCTCCCCTGGCCTTGACCGCATCTACCTTCACCTGGGGCGTGGTCACAGGCATAACGATGATGGCCTGGGTACCCAACCGTCGAGCCCCCAGCGCTACGCCCTGGGCATGGTTACCCGCCGAGGCAGCGATCACCCCCTGGTGCAACAGGTCCAGGGACAGGTGAGCCATTTTGTTGTAGGCTCCTCGCAGCTTGAATGAAAAGACGGATTGGAGATCTTCCCGCTTCAGGAGCAGCCGGTTATTCAGCCGGGCGGACAGGTTGGGAGCCACTTCCAGGGGGGTTTCCTGGGCCACATCGTAGACGCGGGCCGTCAGGATCAGTTGCAGATAGTCGCAGAGCATGGATGTTGGGGGGAGGAATGCGGGTAAAAGATAATTTTACTGGCGTCGGCTGACCAGAACAAAACCCCGAGTTTTGCCCGCCGTAGGATCGGTGGTGGCCATGGCCTGCCAGAGATCCTGCGCGGATACCCAGACCGGCGGATACTTGTACCGGGCCACATCCAGAATCAGGAAGCGATCGCTTTCCCGGTTATAGGCGGCTAGGGGAGAAATGTGCCCGCCCCGTTCCTGCCCAATTTTGCTGCGAAGATAGTTGACAAGCACGAAATTTCCAGGCTGGCTGAGATTCTTCACCGCCAGACGGCGAAATTCCTCCAGGCTGCTGTCGGCACTATGGTAAACCTGCACAGTGACCGGATAGCTGCCCAGCAATTTCCCCAGTTCCTCCAACGTCATGCCCTGACGCCGCACCACATTGGGGCTGAGCACCTGCTGGGTGGCCGGATTGTCGAAGAAATTCTCCTGGGTAAAGGTGCGATAGGGTTGATATTGTGAAGCGGTAGGGGCTGGAATCCCCAGACTGTTGAGCACCATGACCATGCTGGCTACGCCACAGTAAGCCTGATTGATTTGAGTAACAAACTGGATACTGAGGTTCCAATAGTCGTCTCTGGCGTTGCTTTTGAGGAAGAGTTCTTCACCTTTGGGGGAGTTGAAGGCAATCAGGGCGGGTGGAAGGGCCAGGGGTTGGGAGATCGCCATGCCACCCACCATCCCCAGGGCTACGATCAGCCAGCGTGAAAAAGTTACCGTCGGTTGGAAGGTTTTATGCCTCATAGAAATATCCCTTAACTAGTAAGAATTTCAACTCCTTTCGGGGGGGCTAGCCCCCGCACCCCCACTGGGGGACACAGCGCGTCCTCCAGACCTCCTCCGCAAAATTTGACTACGATCGCGATCGGGGCGGGTTGGATCACTCTCGTTCGCTGAGTCAAGTGTTTTCCCGGCCACCCGCCCCTTAGTCCTCTGTCATCAATGACTAATGACTATTTTCTTGTTTTCCGAGGCCCATCTGGACTCGCCAGAGGCTGGCATAAATGCCATTTTGCTCCAGAAGTTTTTCGTGTCGTCCTTGCTCTACCAACTCTCCCTGTTCCATGACGTATATGCAGTCCGCATTCCGAATTGTGGAGAGGCGATGGGCGATCGCGATGGTGGTGCGGTTCTGGGTAATGCGTTCTAACGATCTCTGAATGGCGGCTTCGGTTTCGTTATCAACGGCTGAGGTGGCTTCATCCAGAATCAGAATGGGTGGATTCTTGAGGATAGCCCGGGCAATCGCAACGCGCTGGCGCTGACCACCGGAGAGTTTCTGGCCCCGTTCGCCCACGATCGTGTCGTAACCCCAGGGCAACTGCTGAATAAACTCATGGGCTTCTGCGACTTTGGCAGCCGTGATCGCTTCCGATAAGGTGGCTTCAGGCGAGCCGTAGAGAATATTCTCCAGAACGGTACCATGGAACAGAAAAACATCCTGGCTGACCCAACCAATCGCCCGCCGCAGATCCCGCAGGTCCAGTTCTCGGATGTCCACTCCGTCCAGGGTGATGATGCCCGACTGGATTTCATAGAGTCGCAGCAACAACTTGACCAGCGTACTCTTACCGGACCCGGTGGAGCCCACGATCGCGATCGTCTGACCCGCTGGAATGTGCAGCGACAGGTTTTTGATCACAGCAGGACGGCCTGTCCGATCGGCCCCGTGCCCATCCTGATAAGAAAAAGTCACCTGGTCCAGAATCACGTCACCCCGGATGGGGCTGGCCAGGGGTCGGTGCCCCGGATGGATCGCGATCGGGGTGTCCAGTAAATTCATCACCCGACTGGTGGAGGCCATGGCTCGCTGGTATTGATCCAGGGTTTCGCCTAATTGAGTCAGGGGCCAGAGCAGGCGCTGAATCATGAAGACCAGGGTGCTATAAGTCCCAATGGCCAGTTGTCCGGCGACAGCTTGCAATCCGCCAAACACCATCAGGGCTGTGAACCCCAGAAGGATCAGAATGCGAATCAGGGGCACAAAAGCAGCACTGAGGGCGATCGCGCGCCGGTTACTCTGCCGATAGGCGTCACTTTCCAGGCGCAACCGCTCCACTTCATAATCTTCTGTGACAAAACTCTTGATCGTGACAATGCCCCCCAGGTTATTGGAGAGGCGACTGTTTAACAGGCCCACTTTTTCCCGCACATCGGCATAGCGAGGAGCCAGCAGTTTCTGAAAGGCGATCGACCCCCAGAGAATGAAGGGCATGGGGAGCATGGCCATCCAGGCCACACCAGGCGCAACGATAAAGAATCCCGTGCCAATCACAACCACGGTGGTGACGACCTGCAGCACTTCGTTGGCCCCGAAATCCAGAAACCGTTCTAACTGATTGATGTCATCATTCACAATGGCCATCAAGCCGCCCGTACTGCGGGCTTCAAAGTACTCCAGCTCCAACTCCTGCAAATGGCGATAGGCATCCAAGCGCAGATTGTGCTGAATCCGTTGGGCCAGGTTACGCCACAATCGAGCATAGGCATACTCAAAAGCCGATTCCAACCCCCAGATCAGCATCGTTAGCAAAGCCAGAATCAGGAATTGGACTCGCAGATCGGGAAACCCGGCCCGCGCGATCAGAGAATTTTGCTTCTCGACCACCACATCTACAGCCACCCCAATCAGCACTGGAGGAGCCAGATCAAAAATCTTGTTGAGGACAGAACAGAGAGCCGCCAGCCAGATTTGCCGCTGATAAGCCCGTCCATATTCGACCAGACGCAATAGGGGCAGTTCCGGTTTAGGGTGCTGGGGGTTGGGCTGGTCTTGTAACCTGGATGTGACCCGCTGTGGGTTACTGTGCTCCCGATCGGGTTGACGTTGGGTTGTTTTAGCCAATCTCAAAGATCCTGAAATTTATCCTGAATCCATTCTGCCGATTTCAGGAGGATTTGAGGGGAATTATCTAGCGTTGCTTCCGATCAGGATTACTGACCTGCCATCGTTTTAAGCGTACTGATATATTTCTCGATCGCGTGATCTTTAACCCGAGCAGAGATGAAATTCCAGCTAAAACGAGGCCCAATCCGGAAATCTTGATCAACCGGACGATATCCCTGCCACCAGCGGGGAAGTTCTGGCACGATATCCATGCCATAAATGAAGTGGTAACTACTCGGCACCCGACGATTGAAGGAGTCGCGAAATCCGTCGTTGCCGACTTTAGGAGCCCCGAACGTATAGACCTCAACGGTCACTTTTTCCGAGAAGTTGTACTGGATATCCACCGCACATAGAATGGCCAGGGCACCTCCCAGACTATGGCCAGTCACCGTAACCTGGGAGACCTCATGGCGGTTGATAGACTCATGAATCTGTTCTCGGACTGAAAAATAAGCATTGACAAAACCACGGTGCATCAACGCGCCCGAACTGCTGCTTCCGGCATAGGGATACACTTTATCCCGTTGAGAAGCAATCTCCTGACGAATCACCTGTTTGTCAAATTCGGCCCGATCCTGCCGGGTATCAAAGTCCGTTTTCCAATCTACAGAGGATTCGCTCCCCCGAAACACCAGGATCAGGTCTGTCCCCCTGGGAAGGATGGCACATTGGGTATCAGTACTGGCCTGACTGATCAGAACCCGGTCACCCCATGCGGCAAAGATTTCCCCCTTAAAGTCTTGATAAACCTCTTGGGAGAACGCGGCGCATTGTTGAGCCTTAGCATAATCAACAGCCATGACGTCACTCTCACAAAAAACTTTGAGTCAATTCTAGGGCATTACTATCCTGGAATGATTCTATTCGGTTCTTCAGCCTTCCCCCCTACCCCCTTTCCCAAATTTGGAACAGACTGGGGTAGTCAAGAGTTTGGAACTTGATTAACTCTCATTCCTAAAACAAATGCAGTTGCGCCCTTTCCCCTTCGCTTGGTAAAGGGCCAGATCTGCTTGAGCAATCAGGTGTCCTGGAGCCATTTGCAACGTTGGAATAAATGCAGCCACTCCCAAGCTCAAGGTGATATACGGACTCACCTCTGATTTAGCATGGGGGATAGCGAGAGCTGAAATGGCCCTTTGAATTGATTCTGCAACCGTTATTGCTCCTTCTAAACTGGTGTTGGGTAGAATGGCTGCAAACTCTTCACCCCCATAACGGGCTACCAAATCTGCAGATCGCTGGGAAACCTGAGCTATGGCTTGTGCTACTTTAACCAAACAATCATCTCCATTCTGGTGTCCGTAGTGGTCGTTGTAGCATTTGAAATAATCGATATCGATGAGAATTAAGGCCAGAGATTGCTGTCCACGTATATGTCGTTGCCACTCGCTTTTCAGATAATCATCAAAATAACGACGATTAGGAATTTGAGTTAGCCCATCCAAGGTTGCCAGTCTGAATAATTTCTGGTTGGCATCCTGGAGCTCTGCCGTGCGCTCAGTGACTTTTTGTTCCAGCGTCAGGGTATACCTGGCTTTCTCCGCATAGAGTTGGGCGTTGGTGATGGAGATTGCTGCCTGTGTGGAAAAAAAGTTCAGGACAAGCAGGCGATCGTGGGTAAACACCCCACTTGTTGCCCGATTTTCCAAATACAAAATCCCTGCCAAGTTTCCCCGGTTTAAGATTGGCAAACCCAACACACTCCTGGGCTGATGGCGATGCAAGTAATCATCCATAACTGGCAAATCGGTCACAAGATTGTCAATTACAACCACTTCCAAAGTATTTTTGACATACTGGATCAACTTAATGGGGACTGTATCAGTCTGATCGAGCGGGACTGATAGCAAAGTAATCTGTTCCAGATCGGCAATCACCTGAACCTGCCACTGATCATCCTGGCAAAGAATCAGAGCACATCGATCGGCTCCCGAGTTTTCCATCATGGCCCTTGTCAGTGTTTGCATTAACTCATCCAGGTGAATGGTGCTGGAAAGGGCCTGCGACACCTGTAACAGCGCAGCAAAGTCAAGTGTACTGTTGACTATGCTACTGCTAGTGGAACTCTGATTGCGCGTGCTATCAAAGCTGTAAGTAGGGGAGGAAATCGTTGCCAGGGCTTGTAAAATGTCCGACTGGGCATTCTGTTGCAGAATGGGTCGTAACAAATCGGGATAGCGGGCTTCTAAGTCATCCGTTTTGGCTTTGGCTTCCCAACGGGCATAACCATAGTAAGCTTCTTGCATATAGCCTGCGGCAACTTTTTCTTTACCCCAGTCAAGATAGAATTTGGCAGCCAGTTCGTTGGCCAGCGCTTCTTCCTGGAGGTATGCATTTTGCTTCGCCCCTGCGATCGCCGCGTCATATTGTGTGATCGCTTCTAATTTCTGCCCCAAAAGCCGATACTTTTCGGCTTCGACCAATTGCCACTTGTGCAAGTAGTTCATGGGGGCATAGGTTGCCCAATCCTGTAATTGGGCCTGATTCTCTTGAACTCTTTGCTGTTGGGCTTCTAGTTCAATTGCAGATGCAGGGTCATGGGCCAGGGCAATGAGAGAGTCATAAAAATAGAACCCAGCCTTACAAACTGTGCCTGCAATCCCTACAATATACTGTCTGGCTTGATTAATATCGATCGTGGCCCCAGAGAGATCGCCAAGCAAGAAGCGATACATGGCGCTATGAAGATAAAAGATAAACAAGCGCAATTTATTGTCCATGGCCATAGCCTGAACAACCAGCTTTTCCACTTCCGTAGGGTTTGTGAAGGTCAGCACAGCCTTGTTGGGGTTACCTAACAGAGCAAGGGCCGTTTGCCAGACGATCGCACAATAATTAGCATTCGTAATTTGATTCAGATCAAGTAATTTTTGCTGGTAGACACGCGCTTGAAATTCCAGTTCACCCAAAGGTTCACCGCACCAGTAAGAATGGATGCAAAGTCCGTATCCACAATATCCAACCTGTTCCAATTTGCCGGTCTCCAATCCGGCTTGATAACCCAGCTTAAAAATGGCTATTGTTTCTCGCAAATGAGCCTGGCGATGGTGCAAAAAGAGACAGATCGGTACTATCGTTTCTGGAAGCATGCTTTTAGCCCCTGTTTCAGAAACAAGACGATAAGCCAACTGTCCAAATTGACCCCCTGTTTTCACATCTGCCAATCTCAGCAGAGAAACCCCATAGGCTGCATAACTAAAGGCTGACGCAGGACTATTTCCATACTGAATGGATAAATTGACCTGCAGTGTGTTCAGTAAAAGACCCAGGGGGGACCCCACAATATGGCATGCGGGTGTAATACTGGCTGCAATCTGGACCATCGCGATCTTTTCAGGATCTACCATAGCTGGCAGATCGAAAATCTCTTCAATGGAATTGACCCTCGATCGGGAATTGGACCGATCGGCATCCTCCAGGTCTAAGCTGTTTCCAATCAAAGCCCTCACCTCCTGAATAGCCTGCTGAATATCCGCCATGGTGGGGCAATCAGGAAAGTAAATGCCAAATTTCTGGAGAATTAACTGTCCTAGAGAGATCGCGTCTAAAAGCTGATTCTGAAAGGTTAATGCCTGAATTTTGATGATGTAAACGCCTATCTGGGCCAGGAAAGTCCGGGCATGCTGGATCACAGCATCAACATACTGATTCATCTGGCTCAATTCACCACAGAGGAATGCAACTTCTGCGGCCAGTTCATGCAAAGTTAGGCTGAGATCATATTGGCGTTGCCACCCTGCCGTACCCAGCAAATAGATGGCAATCTCCACATAGTTCTGAGCGGCATGATAGGCAGTAGCAGCTTTGGCTTTGCGGCACGCCAGGAGGTTGAGCTGAGCCAGATGATCGCGTTCCGTTTCCTGGTTAATCTGGGCAATTCCATAATTCAACTGGTTAACCACGACAAAAATGTCCGTCTCTATGGCTACAGCGGGAATCTTTTGGAGCAGCAATTGTCCAATCTGATAGTGGGTGATGGCTCGATCGGGTTCAGGCGTCAGAGAATAGGCAGCCTGTTGAACCCGATCATGCAGAAACTTATAGCTGAGCTGTAAGTTGTGAGTTGCAGGTTGTAAATTGTGATCTGACGCAGAGTGAGCAATGTAAAACTTGTAAACTTCACTTTGGGGTAAAATCAGCCCTTCCTGCAATGCCTCCCATAATGCGGTCGCCGTGTCTATCTCTGATTGTTCAGAGACGATCGCCAGCGTAGCCAGATCAAACTGGTTGCCAATGCAACCTGCCAGTTTCAACATCCTCTGAGTAGCTTCTGGTAACCTGCGCAACTGCGACGTCATCAGTTCCACGACATCATCCGTCAAGGAGGCTTCCCGCACCCGAACGATATCGCACTGCCAATACCTTGCCTGCGAATCAAACTCAATCAACCCATCCTGATGTAATGCCTTGAGAAATTGGGTGACAAAAAAGGGGTTGCCCTGGGTTTTTTGAGCGACTAATTCTGTTAATGGTTGGGCCATGACCTGGGAACAGTTGAGTGTCTCTGCAATCAACTGATTCAAACTGGCAGAACTCAACGGTTTCAGGGTCATGGTGTTCACCGTGGCCCCCGCTTTGCGGATGATCTCTAAGGTCAGCATCAAAGGATGCATTGGAGAGACTTCATGATCCCGGTATGCCCCGATCATCAACAGGTAGCCCTGTTCCGCCTCTGTGATCAATAGCTGCATCAAATTTAGAGAAGCAGAATCAGCCCATTGCAAGTCATCCAAAAATATCACCAATGGATAGGCTGGTGTGGTAAAAACCTGGATGAACTTTTGGAAGAGTAAATTAAACTGATTTTGCGCTGCTATCCCCGATAATTTTGCTGCCGGAAGTTGCTTCCCAATGATGCGTTCCAGTTCTGGAATCACATCAATGATGACTTGTCCCTGTTCACCAAGAGCATCCAGAATTTGTGTTTTCCAGACCTGTAATTGGGCATCACTTTCACTCAACAGTTGCCCCATCAAATCTCGGAAAGCCTGAACAAAGGCACTGAAGGGAACATTACGGTTAAATTGATCAAATTTTCCCTGGATGAAATAGCCGCGCTGCCGCACGATCGGCTTATGGACTTCGCGAACAACTGATGTTTTTCCAATCCCCGAGAAACCTGTGACCAGCATCAGTTCGCTCCGAGGAGGATGGGTAGAGATGCGCATCTCGATCGACGCTGTACCCGATTGCCCTCTGGAGATTTGATGCTCCTGGGGTGTGGTTACGCGAGCAAATGCAGCCAGCAGGATAGCAACCTCTTGTTCCCGTCCATAGAGTTTTTCAGGAATGAGGAAACGATCGCACATATCCCGTTGCCCAATTTCAAACGCCTGAATCGTACCTGTCGCCTTCAGTTGAGCCAGGCAGGTTTCCAAATCATCCTTTAAGCTTAAGGAACTCTGGTAACGATTCTCAGCATTCTTAGCCATCAGTTTCGCGACAATGTCTGCGATCTCCGATGGAATTTTCAACGTTGGGTTTTTTCCATGAAATTGGTCCAATCTAGGGACCGGTTTAGCAATGTGGCAATGCAGCAGTTCCAGCGGATCCTCGGTCTGAAAGGGTAATTCTCCGGTCAAGAGCTCAAACAGGGTTACCCCCAATGCATAAAAATCAGTCCGGTAGTCAATTCCCCGATTCATCCGTCCAGTCTGTTCCGGTGCTAGATAGGCCAATGTTCCTTCCAACACATTGGGGTGTTTGACTTCTTCAGTTTCTTTGGGGAGTAGGGAGGCAATGCCAAAATCAATCAGCTTGACTTGTTCGGTCACAGGGTGAATCAGAATATTGGCCGGTTTAATGGCTTTGTGGATAACCCGGTTTTGCGATAAATCGTGCAGGATGGTGGCAAGCTGTAAGGCGATCGTCAGAATATCAGCTATAGGTCTGGCATCCTCCCCGTCTCTCTGTTGGCTCATCCATTCTCGCAATGAAATTCCACCAAAATCTTCCATCACAAGCGCATAGCTATTGCGATAGGGCTCCAAAGCATAGGGGCGAATAATACCTGGGATATCGAGATTTTTAGTGATCGTGTATTGATTTCTAAATTGCAATAGTTCACTAAAAGTAGGATAATCTCGTTGTAGCAGCTTAATCACTACAGGTTGCTGATCTATTAACCGTATCCCCCGATAAATCAGTGTTCTGGAACCCTGATAAAGTTGTTCGATTAAACGGTACCCTGGCAAGGAAAAGGCAGCATTTGCAATCATATTCACAGGCAGTGACCTCATTGCACAAGTTAACTTGTACATAATATCCATTGTGTTTTTCAGGATACGGAGCTTCTACCCCTGCGGAGGTACGGTGCCCCTAAGCCCCTTTACCCGCCCGCATATTCTTGACAGATCGCTCGTTATTTTCCTCAAGTCGGACTCAGTTTTCTCCAGACCATGTAGTTCGACCTACTGATAGTAACCACAACCTGGGTTGCATCTTGAAGCAATTTGCAGGCTAAATCAAATGCCAGTTGTTTTTCAGTGATCAGAAATCTATCACTTTGGATGTAAAACTCGTCGCGCAGACACATTCCAATCTTGACCTGATCGTCCATCCAAAATTTAAACATTCGGATGCGATGTTCATAAACTACTAATAAGCCTGAACGACTAAAGACTTTGATAATGTTAACTAATACCCATTTAGGCTCATCGGTCATAAATATGGAAGCCTCCATAGCCCTAGCCCATGACTGATATAGCAATAGCCCTACTTGATTAGGACGGGGTGCAAGGGTAGAAGCTCTTTAGGAGAATACTTGATATGGGAACCATGCCTCAGGCCCTCGTCCTGACAAAACAGGCAACAGCTATAATTTCATGCTAAAGGTAAAACGTGGAGATTTTGTGGAGAACTCGTTGAGCCTACCCATACCGCAGATTAAATTTTCTGGCTCTCAATTAGGTCGTGTTGTAGACCTGTGAACGAATACCCTAAAACTCTTTCACTTAAAGGGTTTTGACAAATCTATCCCCATGTCTAGCTCACTACCGAACTTTCATCCCTATTGTCGTAAAGTTCAAGCGATGGAACCACACTCAATCTCTCCGTTTGTAGGCTGAAAGCTGCGCGAAGCAGACCTCAATGGGTTTCGCTAGCTTTTTACTTTTACGTTTTGCTAAGAGATTCATATATTCCTTTAGAAAAGCCTTTCTCCAGTAAAACACCTGTCAAATTTGTAGGGTATTCATGAACCTGGTAATTTGAGGTGAGTACGTGAGGTATGAAATTCGCTATAAACCGGCGTTTGCTACGATTTTTTTAACGCTAAATCCGGGCGATCGCATTACGAGTGAGGCAGGGGCAATGGCAAGCATGTCAGCTCAACTGTCCCTAAAAACTGAGTTTTCAGGGGGATTGATCCCTGGGTTGCTCAAGGCGTTTCTTGGTGGCGAGTCCCTGTTTGTCAACACCTTTACCAATCAAACTCAGCAACCGCTCGAACTGGTTTTGACCCAATCCACCGTGGGGGATTTGGGCATGATCGAGTTAAACAGAAATGCCATTTGTTTCCAGCCCGGAGCTTATGTCGCCCATACCCCTGGAATTCAGATGGGGGTGGAGTGGGCAGGCTTTTCCAGTTGGTTTGCTGGAGAGGGCTTGTTTAAGCTCAAACTCAGCGGCACAGGGTTAGTCTTCTTTGGCGGCTATGGTGGGTTAACTCAACGGCAGGTCAACGGTGAATATGTGGTCGATACTGGGCACTTGGTGGCTTATGAACCAGGCTTGCAGATGAATATTCGCTTGGCCGGTGGGCTAGTTGGCTCTGTGACCTCTGGAGAAGGATTGGTGAATCGCCTGACTGGAAAAGGCATGATTTACCTCCAGTCACGCAGTGTAGATGGATTGGTTCGATTTTTGCGTCCCAAAGTATAGGTGGGAGTGATTTGAATGAAGCTTGATATTTTACATCAGCCTGATAGTGCGATCGCCAAGATTGACATGGCACCGATGGAAGAACTGATTGCCCAAGCGGGTGCAATGGTGGCAATGAGCAGCCATATGGAAGTCAACACTACTCTGCGTAAGGGCAAGGGCGGCGGTGTGTTTGGCGGACTCAAACGTGTGCTGGCAGGTGAATCGTTATTTCTCAGTGTGTTTCGCTCTGGGTCTACCCCCGCAGAGATTTATCTCGCCCCTAAACTGATGGGTGACATTCTGCCCTATCAACTGTCTGGCACAGAATTAGTGATTCAAGCCACAGGCTATCTCGCCTGTACTCCTGGAGTTGATATTGACTTGGGCTTCCAGGGCATCAAATCTATCTTCTCTGGGGAATCGATCTTTTGGCTTACCGCTAGCGGTTCAGGTTTAGTTCTCCTGAGTTCCTTTGGCAGCATTTACGAAGTGCAAGTCGATGGTGAATACATTGTCGATACGGGACATATCGTCGCCTTTGAAAAGAACTTGAACTTCACAATCACCAAACCGGGGACAAGCTGGCTTGGCGCGTTCTTAGGCGGAGAAGGATTTGTCTGTAAGTTTCAGGGCAAAGGTCGTCTTTTCTGCCAAACACACAATCCAGGCGCGTTTGGTCGCTTAGTGGGCAGCAAGCTTCCACCCCGATAAACCCGATAAAAGAGAAAACAGCAGAACGAAGAGTGAAGACCTATGTCAGAAATTGCATATACGATCGAACATTCCCCAGCTTATGCGTCGCTGCAACTTCAGTTGAAAGCAAACCAAACGGTGTTGGTTGAGTCGGGCGCGATGGCCGCAATGGATGCCTGGATTAAGATGAAATCAAAAGTTCGGGGCGGTTTAATGAAAGGGTTGGGTCGCATGCTAGGCGGCGAATCCCTGTTTCTGAGTGAATTTACGGCTGAGGGCAAATCTGGCGAATTGTATGTTTCTCCGGGCGTTCCTGGTGACATTCAACACTATTACCTGGAAGGCAATAGTTTGATGGTGCAGTCGTCGGGGTTTGTGGCAGCGAGTCCATCTGTTGAAATAGATACGAAGTTTCAAGGGTTTAAGGGGTTCTTTAGCGGTGAATCGCTATTTTTACTCAAAGCCACAGGCAGAGGTGATATTTGGTTTAGCTCTTTTGGGGCAATTCTAGAAATTCCGGTATCAGGAGAATATGTGGTCGATACGGGGTATATTGTTGCCTTTGAAGACACCCTGAACTATAAGGTTGAGGTGTTAGGTGGTTTGTCCTTTAAGAATTTGAGAACCAGTATTTTTGGAGGGGAAGGGTTGGTGTGTCGGTTTAGTGGCACTGGTAAATTGTGGGTTCAATCACGGCAGTTGAGTTCCTTTATCAACTTTATTACCCCCTTCCGCCCCGTTAAGAGTAACTAGTCAAGGTTCAACGCTATGCCGATCGAACTGCCCCCCGGAACTGCGAGTTACAGCGATCGCTCTCAACCCCCGCAAAAACGTCAATACCTTTTGCTATTTGGCATTGGGGTTGCTATTGTAATCGCTGTCTTTTGGTTGTTTAACACCCTGGTCAATGGCTTAGTGTGGCTGATTCCTCCCGGTGTTGAGCGACAATTGGGGGTGTTGACAGTGCCCGCCTTTGAGCGATTGGCACAACCTTCCCCAGCGCAAGACACGCTGAATCAATTCCTCGATCGCCTGGAGGCTCATCTCCCTGCTGAGCAGAGACAAAACCGCGACTATCAAGTGCTGTTTGTTCCAGACTCAACTGTGAATGCGTTGGCAATTCCGGGCGATCGCATCATCATCTACAAGGGCTTACTCAACAAGATGGAGTCTGAGAATGAGTTGATGATGGTGTTGGGTCATGAATTGGGTCACTTTTCTAATCGTGACCATTTACGGGCATTGGGACGTGGCTTGGTGCTGCAACTAGCACTGGCAACCTTCTTTGGCGATATCGGTTCACTCCAGGCGATCGCCGTTTCGGGTGTGACGGCTCTCAGTGATGCTCGCTTTTCTCAAAACCAGGAATATCGTGCCGATAGCGTTGGGTTAGATCTGCTTCAGGCTACCTATGGACACGTTGCTGGAGCCACTGACTTCTTCGCTGAACTGAGCCAGCAACTCGAACTTAATATTGAGTTTCTCTCGACTCACCCTGCCTCTCAAAATCGGGTGAAACAACTGGAAGAGGCGATCGCCCAACGAGGCTATAGACTGGGAGAAAAACGTCCGCTGCCCGCTGCACTTACTGAGATTAGTTAACGAATGGGGGGTTCGGGGGGCTATAATTCCCCCGCCATAGAAACTATCCCCCTGGTAAATTGCAAGTTGTGGGAACCGGTTTTTATGCGTAGTGTTCCGTCAGGAAAATTTTGACGGGTCGAAGACCCGCAAAATTTAACCCCAATCAACAACCTGGATTTTGGCTGCCCGTCAATCATTGATTGACTTACCAGTAGGCTGAAGTAATAGAAGCGGGATCAAAAGAAGCGGGATCACCACCATGACACCCCTATCATTAGTGAGTTCTCTGGCTGCCCTAGCCGTCGTCACGGCCCCGATCGTGCAGGCTTCCGCCGCCGGACCAGCGTTCCGGATTTCCCTGGTGCAAGTCGCTCCGACGCTACGCCCCCTAGTGCCCAAAATTCAGGCTGGCCTCCCTCGCGGCATGGCCATGCGCCTGCCACGTCAGTTGGAAGGGACTACGGATGATGGTAGAAAATTTCCCCTCTACGGAATCATCCAGTCCAGGAATAATCATGACCAGTTCACGCTTCAATTGGTGATCACACCAGACTGCGAGGTCAGGGCCTGTCTGGTCGGGTATATTGCGGTTGCCTCCCATCGCTTCAAAGCCTCACCCCGCAGGGGGGAAGAAACGGAATCGATCCCCCTCACCTCAGGGATTCGAGGACAATATGTTTACCGATCGTTTCCCAACAATGCCGCTTTACCACCCGTCCATATTGTGGTTTGGGAGCAGGATGGTTTCGCCTACATTGTGAGTTCTACGATGAAGAAATGGAAAGTACTGGAAATTGCCAAATCCATGGCCACTGGAGCAGTCATTCCAAGCCATCCCTAACCATCGCCATCGCCCCATGCGGGGTAGAAGTTCTGAGTCAGTGGTATGAACATTCAAAGGCAAAACCCTAGACTGCCCACAGCATCTTCTAATCCTGAGACAGGGAAACGATGGTACAGTCCTACAACAGGTCATCCATCAAGGTCATCACTTTGATCGCCCCTGCAGTCAAATCCGGCGGTGAAGTTTGCTGCAACTGTGCCTCCAACAATCCCTTGAGGGCGATGAGCTTGAGGCTATTTTCTGCTTGAGTTTGGGCGATCGCTTCTGCTGCTGGTAAATATGAGATCGCCCCCAGATCGGCGAGGATCGTCCGCCGCAGTTGCAACGAGGGGCTATCCAACGCCTGCACCAGCTGATCCCCATAGAGGGAGTCATGGGTTAACTGATACATGGCTCGGATAGCTGCATATTGCACCCGCTCAACCGGATGTTCTAGAAAGGGCTTGGCATAAGGAATTGCATGGGTAGCCCGTAAAGCACCCACAGCTTCGAGGATGGCATCATAGGGTTGGGAGAGATCCGGCTGATTTGGAACTAATTGATCTCCCTGCACCCCTGTAGCCAGCAGATCAATCAACATTGGGACACAGGCTGGATCTCCCAGGGCCAGCAGGGCCTGGGCTGCCGCTTCCCGCACATAGTAATCCGAACAGGCGAGCGATCGGATCAAGACCGGAACTGCCCGCAGATCGCCCAGTTTTCCCAAGGCCCTGGCTGCATTCCGCCGCAGCGGGTATCCCCCCGCCTCCGTCTGATCCGCTTCATCTTCCAGCGCCGCAATTAAGGCCAGGATAGCCGCATCCTCCCGAACCCGAAACCGGCCCAGCCACCAAGCTGCATAAAACCGCAACCCCAGATCAGATCCCTGGAGGTTGGCGATCGCCTGCTCTACGGTTAAGGCTGGATCTGCCGCACTAACTGGAGAAGGCTCCATCGTTTCAAAAGTAGACTCTTGCATAAATTCAAAATATATAAACAAAACCGGCCTACGCCGGTTACTACAGTAGTTTTTTAGATAGTTCTACTGGATTTTGTATTTCCATCTTTAATCCCCGCTGGGGAGAGGGGTGGGTTAAATACTCCTGTTCCCAGACAGGAACCCCACCCCAACTCACCCAAACCCACCCCGAGCAGGAAGGGATTTAAAGGGATTGGTCTCAAGCAGACCAATCCCCCTACGAGAGATCACCTCTAGTGTTCCGTCAGAAAAATTTTGACGGGTCAAAGACCCGCAAAATTTAACCCCAATCAACAACCTGGATTTTGGCTGCCCGTCAATCATTGATTGACTTACCACTAGATGGAAGGGGGATAGGAGAGGTGAGGCTATTCAGGCTTTAGAGGGGGGTAATGCTGGCAATCTTGCCACCCTGCCGTTGCACCCGTTGCATGTGAGGAGTCAACTCTTCGTAGGGAATAATCACAGCCTTGTTAACCCGGCGCACCTTGGGGTAGCCCTTGCCAGTAATGCCAGCCACTTCAACGCGGAAGAGTTGGCCAGAACCAAATGCCTTGGATCCACCAAAAGCACTGTAGGAGGCATCTCCTTTGAGCGCAGGCAGGAAGGCAAATCCCCCAGCTCCGCCCGATGGGGGCACCACCACGGAAGCCGTGTTGCGAGCCAAATCCTTCACCAGACGAGGAACCGTACCAATCAGTTGAGCAGTATCGCTGTTGGCATAACCCCGATACATCTGCAACAGGCGAGGGAACCCAGCCGTTTTCTGGCCGATCCCAGTCGTCACCAGATCCCGATAGTAGGGAACAATATTTTCCCCAAAGTAGGCATCGTACTCTGCCGAATCAATATAGGAGTCGATATCGGCTTCATAACCTTGATTCTGATACAGATCCAGATGGGCGGTAATTTCAGACTGATCGTAAGGAGCCCGACCCAACAGATGTTTGAAATTGAGTTCGATCGTCCGGCTCTGGAAGCTGCTGTGGAAAAACTTCTGCTTGTACAGATCGGACTTGGCCACCTGGCGGACAAATTCCCGCACGGTGATCTTGCTATCCCGCAGGAGGGACTCTGCAATCACCAGGCGATCGGCGGCGAGGAGATGGGGATTACCCAAAACCTGCCGATAAACAGCCAGAATCACGGCTTCAATATCTCCCTGGGTCGCATTGGGACGCAATTCTACTGGTGCGGCATCGCTAAATGCAGATGTCCCTAAGCGAGATGCTGCTGTTGTAATAGCCACCTAAAATTCTCCTTCAGTAATGGGTAGATTTACTAAACAGAAGTAACGCTGAGTACTTTACTCCCGGATCGATTCAGCTGCTGTAGCTTGTTGGTCAACTGGTCGTAAGCCACAACAACTTCCGTCACGGTACGACGCACAACAGCCGAGTTGGAAGATGCGGCTTTCAAGAGCCGAATCCGGTAAACATCTCCCCGGCTACCACCGACTGCACCAGACAGGGATCCTGAAGCCGGAGCACTGATGGGGGTAGCCAGATTGCGGGCAACTTCCCAGGTCAGCTTCGGTTGTTTCTGTCCCTGAGATCGATCGCTGTTAGCATAGCCGCGATAGAGCTGCAGCAGACGACTGAAACCGATCGCCCTTGAGCCTGGATGATCAACCTGGAAATCGCGATGGTAGGGTACTACATTATTCCCGAAGCTTTGTTGATATTCGTCTGAAGCAAGATAGGAGTCAATCTCAGCTTCATACCCTTGGGAAGTGTAGACATCCAGATGGTAGGCAATCTCAGACTGATCGTAAGGAGCACGCCCCAATAAATGTTTAAAATTCAATTCTATGAACCGGACATGGAAGTTGGGGTATAAAAACTTCTGCCGATAAAGTTCAGATTGAGCGATCGCCCGCACAAAGTCTCGCACCGAGATATTGCCTTGGGTCAAGAGTGATTCAGGGCCAACTAAACGCTCACTCTGCATCAGGTACTCATTGCCCAGCACCTGACGATAGGCTGCCAGAATAACAGCCTGTGCATCTTCCGGAGTCCGCAATTCAACGGGTTCCGTTTCTTCAAAAGCACTAATCCCTAATTTCCCTGCTTCTTGTAAGCCAGCCATAGTGATTTCCCCCTCGAATCAAAAATGATATAGACAACTTCTTGTCAGTGGTTTTTAAGGTTGCTGCTTATAAAATAGCCCGGAAAGGTAGACAACAATCGCCTTCAAGGGATGAAGCTGTCTACCTTTCCGGGCAAGATCCATGACTAGCTCAGGGCATTGATCATGTAGTCAATGTAGGAGTTAGCTTCCAGAGCGGGGTCACCCGTCAGACCATGATTGGCCTTGATATACTTGAGGGCTTCAACATACCAGCTGGGGGACAGCTCAAAGGTGCTGTGCATT
Source organism: Leptolyngbya sp. 'hensonii' (assembly GCF_001939115.1). Taxonomy (GTDB): domain Bacteria; phylum Cyanobacteriota; class Cyanobacteriia. The sequence goes on from NZ_MQTZ01000047.1 coordinate 41,230, forward strand.
TCAGCCAGACCAGCCAACAGGTAGTCATCAGCAGGACCCGTACCCCCAGCAATCAGGCAGTATTGAATCATCCGCACATAGTAGCCGATGTCGCGGGAGCACTTGGCTTTGCCCCGAGCATCAGAGGCATAGTTGTTACCGGACATGGTGGTGGTGTAAGGGAAGCGCTGGTAAACTGCGTTAGCAGCACCTTCAGTCAACTGAGCAGCTTTAGCACCCAGAGCCCGAGCTGCTTCCAGGTCAGCCGTAGCCAGACGGAGGCGACCAAATGCAATCTGAAGCTCGGTGTTGCTCAGGAAGCGGCCCTGAGAATCAGCAGTTGAAACAGCTTCAGTCAATTGCGTTTTCATCAGTATGTGATCTCCCTAAATGGTTTACAGAAAGTTTGCGTGGAATTAAGTCCTGATTACACTGAACAGATGATTGAGAATGGGACACCCGTCAGTGGCAGCGGTTAGGCTACGGCAGCAGCAGCCCGATCGAAGTAGCTAGCCAATTCAGCCATCAGAGCGCTACAGTCGCCGGGTTGGATATTGTTGCGATCGTTAGCAATAGCAATCGCCGCATCTCTCATCTTGGTAATGCTGTTAGCCACGGAAGCACCGGGAACACCAAGAGCCAGGTAGGTTTCCCGCAGGCCATTCAAGCAGCGATCGTCCAGCACACTGGAGTCTCCAGTAAACACTGCATAGGTGATGTAGCGCAGGATAATTTCCATATCGCGCACACAAGCAGAAACCCGACGGTTGGTGTAGGCGTTGCCACCGGGAGCAATCAGCTGGGGCTGCTCTGCAAACAGAGCCCGAGCTGCGCTGGCTACGATCGTAGACGCACTACCGGTAATACGGTTCACAACGTCATAGCGCTTAGCACCATCTTTAACCACAGCGAGCAAAGCATCGATTTGAGCGTTACTGACCAACTCACCCCGCGTATCAGCCTGGGAAACTACCTTGGTAAACGCGTCTAGCATTGATTCAATCTCCTAATTTTGCTCAATTGAATATTTATGTTTTTGTTTCAAAACTGATAGATTCAGCTTGAATTTTCGATTTCCAAAACAACCTGGACAGGCTGTGATACAACCCATCTCAATTTCATAAAATCATCCACTAATTCAAGCGATGATTTTATGAAATACCAAAGCTTCTGAAGGGAAATCTAGAGATGTATCCCCAGCAGATTTGTGATATTGGCTTGTCAACATCACAAGGCAAACTTGGAAATCGCAACTCCTGGCCATGAAAGCCAAGAATTCAGTGGTTTTTAGACTACCCCTGATTAAAGCAAGCCATTTGTGCAACATTTGTGCAATTTCAGAAAATTAAGCAGAAACTTTATTAAAAAATAATAAGAAAATCCAGGATCTGCTTTCAGCAAAGGTTTCAGATTCTTGCCTTGATTCGGTCTTTTTAACTTATCCTTACAGCAAGGAGGTCATCACCGATCGAGGACTCTGGCAAAAGCTAGCCATCCCCACCTATAAGATGGGAGACTGGCCTGTTTTTAGGTGGTAATTTTAGGGGTAATTTCGCCCTTATTTAAAAAGTTAAAGTCTGTAACGTTTTATCAGGTTGACACCAATTGAAATCCCCTCCCCCTTTATGATGATCGGGATACTCTTTGAACTTTAGTAAGATAGGAGTTTATGTAAACGTGGCTATCCCTCTATTAGCTTATGCTCCTTCATGTCCGAACCAGCGCGTAGCCCCGCTCGGTGCACGGGACGATGAAGCTATCATTTATTCAGCCGATGATCAATTCTCGCCATCCGAAATGGGAAATCTGATCAACGCGGCCTATCGCCAGATTTTCTTCCATGCATTTAAGTGGGATCGTGAAATCGCCCTGGAATCCCAACTCCGCAACAGACAGATCACCGTGCGCGACTTTATCCGAGGTCTGCTGCTCTCTAAAACCTTTATCGATAGTTTCTACGACAAAAACAGTAATTATCGCTTTGTAGAGCATTGTGTTGAAAAGGTCCTGGGACGGCGGGTTTATAGCCAGAAAGAGAAGATCGCCTGGTCTGCTGTGGTGATGACGAAAGGGGTCAAAGGGTTTGTTGATGACCTACTCAACAGCGACGAATATCTCGACAACTTTGGTGAAAATACCGTTCCCTACCATCGTCGCCGCATTCTACCCAGTCGCGCGACCGGTGAAATTCCCTTCAACATCACCTCTCCCCGCTATGATGCGTACTACCGTTCCAAATTGGGCTTCCCCCAGACCATTTGGCAAGAGGTTGTTCGGAGCTTCCGCTCTTACGAAAGACAACCCAAGACTGGCGATCCCGTTTTGTTCGCCAATATGGCCAGGAGCATCAGTCCGGTGGCGGCGACACCAAGCAGAGTCTCCGTTTACGACATCGATATCGAAAAAGCCGTCCCTTACCGTTCTCGCTAGAGAATAGAGGTTATCGATCTATTTCTGGGCTCTGTTGCCCCACAGATCTCCGATTTCTGGAAGAAATCGGAGATCTGTTTTTTCGTGAACAGTTTAGACTGTTTATCGCTGCTACGCTGAGCGGAAAAGGTTTTTCAGACCTATGACAACATCCCGCATTTTTACTACTGTCGAATTCATTCAACTGTCTGAAGAGGAGCCCATCCGATCGATCGTGACGGAATCCCCTGAAGCTGTAGTGGTGATGTGGTGTGTGCTACCCGGACAACAGATTCAGCCGCATATTCACCCAACCGGGCAAGATACCTGGGTCGTACTATCCGGCCAGGGAGAGTACCTGCTGGACCAGGAGGGGGCAACCCAGTCCATCGTACCGGGACAAATCGCTGTTGCCCAAGTCGGTCAGGTCCATGGCGTGATCAATCGGGGGCAGGAACCCTTCCTCTTTGTGTCGATCGTAGTCCCCCAGGATGCTGGATTTCAACCTGTATGAGCCACAGTTTCCTGCTCCCCCAGGGTTGAGTGAGCATCACGATAGACTGGAGGCGATCGTATTGCGGACAAGATGATGGGAAACAGGCGACTCTGGACTGTGCTGGTTGGGATGGTACTGACGATCGCAGTGCTATGCTTACAGAAATATCTGGTGACGACTCCGATCGAGGTCACAGCACAGGTTACGGCCAGCCCAGTCCGCACCTCTGCAGGACCTGAGGCCGATCTCCCAACGGCTCCTGAGCAGCAGCAGTTCCCGATCCCCCAAGTGGATGGAAAGACCCTGTTTGCCCATGTCCAGGCCCTGAGTTTCCGGCGGTACGAAGCCCCCGATCGGGCCCAGGCCCGCCAGTACATTGTGCGGCAGTTGGAAGCTACAGGCTGGAAACCAGCGTTACAGGCCTTCAGTCAGGGCGTGAATATCGTGGCCCAGCGACCCGGTACCGATCCAGAGGCCGGAACCATTCTGGTGGGCGCTCACTACGATACAGTGGAGCAGGCTCCCGGCGCGGATGACAATGCCAGTGGGGTTGCCGTGGCCCTGGAAATCGCCCGTTTGTTCGGCGATCTGCCTACCCCGCGCACCCTACAAATCGTGCTGTTCGATCGGGAAGAAAGAGGTCTCGACGGCAGTCGGGCTTTTACCGCCAGTGATGACCGGATCACCCCTTTAAAGGGGGCGATCATTATGGATATGGTGGCCTACACCTGTCAGCGACGAGGATGCCAGAAGTATCCGGACAATCCCCCAGCCGAACTTCCCTCCGATCGAGGTGATTTTCTGGTCGCTGTGGTTGATCAGGAACATGCAGCTTTACTGGAACCCTTTCAGTCCAAAAACTCTCAACCCATCGCCAATCTTCCCGGATTGCAAGGAACCTATCAAACCGGCAACCAGGATCTTCCCCCCCTGCTAGCCGTAACCGTCCCTTTTAAGGGAGCTCTAACCCTCGACCTTTTACGCAGTGATCACGCCCCCTTCTGGTATCGGGGGGTAGGCGCAATTCTCCTGACCGACACAGCCAATTTCCGAAACCCCAACTACCATCAAGCTGCCGATCGACCGGGGACGATCGATCGGCAGTTTTTGACTCAGGTCGCTCAGTTGGTGGTGACTGGAACGGTCAACCTCTTATCCAGTGTGAGGTAACGCATAGGGGCGAGCAGACCCCGCCCCTGCCGGAGTTAAGCCCCCATCGCCCCAATTATGCGACCACAGGCTCAGCCACGGCACTGTTCTCAGGCGTAACCTTCGTTTGAGCTGTGGAAGACAGGTGAGCGACTTCGGCTTCCAGTTCTTCCACCGCCTTCCAGGCCGTAGTAAACTCCTCAGAATCAGCACCTTTTTCACGGGCGATCACCTGGGCTGCGTCCACCGACTCCTGTAGACTCCGCTTCAGGAAGGCCAACCGGGGATTATCCATAAAGTCTCCCCGCATCAGAATATCCGTCACAGAAATGATGCCCAGCAGTTCGCCCTGGATGACGGGAGCACGATCGATACCAGTTTGCACAAAGAGGCGGGCAACATATTCTACCGCCAGGTCAGGATTGATGACCACACAGGGCTTAGTCATGACCTCATGCACGCGCACCTGTTTGGGATCTTTTCCATAGGCAACAACCTGGTTGACAATATCAGCCTCTGTTACGAGCCCAAAGGCATCTTCCTCATGGCGACGCTCAACGACCAGTGAGCGCAATCCTTTGAACTTCATCAGCTTGACAGCTTCAGCAACAGTAGCCGAACCGCGAATGGTTGCGACCTCTTCTGTCATGATGTCTTTAGCTTTCATGGTAATTTCTCCTTACTTATCGCAGGATGGAAAACATAATTGGTGCAAACTTTACACCATCAACCAACACACGTCAGGCTGCAGGGGCGGACTGCGTGCGTGCTGATCCTCTTCTGGATGAGATGCCATGGATCTGCTTTAAACCAGGTAAGCTTCCTGATGAGTACGAATCGTGCAATTAGACCGAGGGTAAGCCACACAGAGCAATACGAAACCTTTAGCTATTTGCTCCTCATCCAGAAAAACCTGCTCTGACTGATCCACCGCTCCCTCATCTAATTTGCCGACACAACTAGAACAAGAACCCGAGTTACAGGAGGAAGGTAATTCCAATCCCTGTTCTTCGGCTGCGGAGAGAATTGTGGTGTCCTCTTCTACCGGAATAGTGAGATCAATCCCCCGCTTCTTATTGATCAACCGAACTTGAAATGTCGTCACTACCAATGCTCCTATGCAAACAATAACTAACTACAAGGCACCCCTGCAGGAGAGCAATCTCCTGCCTGGAAGGACTGACCGCAGCCGCAGGTATCCGTGGCGTTGGGATTACTGAACTTGAAGCCACTCTGGGTCAGACCTTCCACATAGTCGATCACAACCCCGTTCAGAAGCGGCGCACTATTGCGATCGATGTAAACGTTCAACTTGCCCAGTTCCTGCAAAATGTCATCAGCCTTAGGTTCGCTGGTAATATCCAAGGCGTATTGATAGCCACTGCAGCCACCGTCAGTCACAGAAACTCGGACGCCACGATGGTTGGCGGACTCCTCTTTAGAGGTGGCTTTCAAAAAGCTACGCAGTCGCAGTTCAGCGATTTCAGTCAGGATAACGGTCATGGCATCTCCTTAAGGGATAGTGAAAAAAACTTGAGTGACTGCAGTCACAGGACAGGGCTGAGCGTTGCAGATAAGTTGCGGACAACGGTGAGGGAATGCTGCATAGCAGGTGGACGATCGGTCGATCGAACCCCACACACCAGACAATCTGGATCGTGGTAAGCGCGACGCTTGGCAAAATCCATCCGCCCCAGATCCATGGTCAGGAGTTGTCCCAACAGAGGTTGCCCCAGACCCGTGAGAACTTTGATGGCCTCCAGAGCTGTCAGACAGGCCAGGGTGCCAGAGACGGCTCCCAGTACTCCAAAACCCCGCTTATCCCAATCGGGCTTTTCGGGAAACAGACAGGTCAGGCAGGGAGTTTGGCCAGGGATGATGGTAGTCAGATATGCCTCCATATCGTTCATAGCCGCTTCCACCATGGGCTTGCCCCAACGCACACAGGCGGCATTTAGCAGATCCCGTTCCCCGAAATTGTGGGCACAGTCCAGGGCAATATCCGCCGACTGCACCAGAGCATCCACATTGTCTGGCGTGACATAGTCACAGACCGCCTCAATCTGCACATCTGGGTTAATCTGCTCCAGGGTTTCCTTTGCCTTAATCACCCGAGGTTGACCCACCCAATCATGGGTCATCAGAATCTGACGATTCATGTCATCCAGGCGCAGTTCACCACCCCGGAGCAGGATCAACCGTCCCACACCTGCAACCGCCAGGTAGAGGGCTGCGGTTCCTCCCAAACCTCCTACACCCGTCACCAAAACAGTGGCTGATTTCAGCCGTTGTTGTGCTGCCAAACCAAAGCCAGGAAGCATGATCTGGCGCTGGTAACGTTCCAGTTCTGTCGGTGTCAGATTCAGCACAGTTTCCCTCTTAATCCACGCCAATATCGTTGAGCAGCACTACATTTTGAGGTTTGTCGTTAAAGACCTTGAACAGCTTTTGTTCCAGGGAATTAGAGGACAGGAAGACGGTATAAGCCCGTTGTAAGGCCTCCCGATACATATCCAGAGTTTCTGCTTCACTCAAGTCCGCTATTTCGGCTCGACGTTCTTTCAAAAAGTTGGAGAACTTTTGCAGAATGTGCAATCGATTCACATTGACAATCTGAGGATCGTAGGGCAGTTCAAAGAACTCAAAATACTGTTCTGCTTCCACAAGCTGGTTGAATTCAGTCAGAGTTTTGCTCATGATGGGGCCTCCGATCGGGCAAGCTGCTGTTTCAATTCGTCGATTTGGCGAAAAATTTCATAGGTCTGGCCAGCCACTTCCATGAGCCGTTCATAGTCGGTGGGAAGTCCCTCGGCCAGGTCATGCAGGTCCATTTTCATCTGTCCAGCCTTGCTGTTCAGGCGTTTGATCTGGGTTTTGAGTTCAGTGGGGGTGAGGGTTGGGGTCATAGGCTTTTACCAGGAGATCTTGGTGAAGACGCGATTGGGACGCGATTGGGACGCAATTTATCGCGTCCCTTTACGACGAGGGTGGGATCAGACGCGACAGACGTCGGGGAAGCGGTTGACGATCGCGATGCCGGATTGCACCAGTTTTTCGCCTTCCATAGCTAGCTTCTCAGCGGAGTCGAAGCCAAAGCGCTGGGCATCTCGCAGGGTGCGGTTGACGACCAGCAGGCGACCGCTGTAGATCAGGGCTGAACCAAATCCTTCGTGGCTTAAATCCACCACCACTTGGGCCATTTGGCCTGTTTCTTTTTCGATCAGGGCCGCGATCGCCCGATAGAAAGACTGAATCCGGCCTTTGGTGATGGGCTCCACCTCACCGTCCACCGAGATTTTGCGTTTGGCTTCCTTACTAACGATGAAGGGCTTGATCAGCAATTCATCGGCATAGTTGCGGTAAAACCCATAGGAATCCTGGGCCCGAATCTGGTGAATCATCTCCTTGATCAACGGAGATTGAAAAACATCGGTCGCTGCAGGGGATGGGGTCGTTTCTGTCGTCATGCGGTTACCTCTTCTTCAAGTTCTTCAAAAGCCTGGGATTTTTGTTGCAGAGCCTTCCGGAGCCAGGGCGGAGGGCTGCCATTGAGCGTCACAACTAACCGATCGAGCACGTCTTTAATTTCGTCGTCTGATTCCGTTCTCGATTTGATCGGGGTAATCCGCTTTTTGATCAATCGGGCTGCTGCACTGCCCCCGATCGCAGAAACGTAGACGATCGTGCAATCATGCAGGGCCTCAATTTTGGGCAACAGCTTGTCTTCGTTGCCATCTTCCTTGAGCTCACCATCAAACTTGAGGGTTTCAACAAATTGATAGCCCTCTTTGGAAATCTCGTACACGTCGATCTTTTTAGCCCAACCAAAGTGGGCATTGATATGAACTTGATCGCTGGTAGTAAAGGCGATTTTCATGGGGAATCTCCTTTGGGGTCATGGGTCATTAGTCATTACCTCCGATGGGCATGATTCTCTTCCTCTTCCAGCAACAGATTGCCGATGTCGAAGAGAAGCTGGGTGGTGCCCCGGTAACCGATCGTGCAGCGCAGACCATTGCCGAGACGATCGAAGACAGGGAAGCCAAGGCGGAAGAGGGGAATGTGTAAACGGCGGGAAACTGCAGCACCGTTGGAGTTGGTGATCAACAGATCGGATCCAGCAGCCAGTTGTTCAAAGTCTTCCAGGTCACCGATGGTGACGCTCTCTACCGGGAGTTTTTCCAGCAAGGGCGATCGGGTGGTGGTCACTGCCGCCTGCACCTCACAGCCCATGGTCTGGAGCCAGCAGGCGGTGGAGTAGAGCAGATCGGGTTCTAAAGCCAGGGAAACCCGCTTACGCCCGAAATAGAAGTGGGTATCCAGCATGGCGTCCTGGAGTTGTCGCCGCTGATGGCGATACTTCTCTGGCACTGGCACCCCGCTCAGGTCCATCAATCCCTGTAACAGGTCATCCATCACTCCCAGGCCGGTCAGTTGCGGAAAAACTTCGTAGGGAATGTCAAACCGCTCTTCCAGGATCTGGGCCGCCCGCCGCATACTCTCCCCAAAAGCCAGAGTGTAGACGGAACAGCCAATCTGACGCAGTTCAGCCAAGGTCGTGCCCCCGTTGGTGACCGCACTGGGATTGTCGGCCAGATGCCCATCTAAAGAAGCAGCCAGATTAGGAACGACGATCGCCTTAAACCCGAAGGCGGCTGTAATCTCCTGCAGTTCCTGGATATCACCGGGGGTAAAGGCCGAGCTGGCCAGAATCGTGATCTGATCAGGGCGAACCGCTCCGGGCTGGGGTAGTTCTCGCATCATGCTCTCGACAGCTACTGCAAAACCATCCTGCAGGGCTCCCCGGAAATCAGGGGTGGACGCGAACACGATCGGCACATCCACCAATTCTGGATGACGCTGGCGAATGAGTCGGAGAATCCCTTCCATGTCCTCACCCCGGGTCTCCGTTAACCCTGTGGTGCAGAGGCCAATGATCTCCGGCTTTGACTTCTCCAGCAGGGTCAGGATCGCCTGTTCCACATTGTCCTCGCCCCCCAGAATGGTCGCCACCTCTGTCATTGCGGTAGTAGACAAAGGAATAGCCTCCCGGAAGTGACGCACCAGCATAACTTTGGCGAAAGCGGTACACCCCTGCGATCCATGGAAGAGGGGCATCATCCCTTTCAATCCCAGAAATGCCAGGGCCGCTCCCAGGGGCTGACTCTGCTTCAGGGGATTCACTGCAACAGCCTTTTTTGATGTCGTGACGGTAACCATCAGATTTCCTCCGTTTCCCAGGGCGCAGGTTTACGAACTTGGGCCCAGATCGGGCTGTGCAACGCTTCATCCAATTCCCGTGCCATCTCCACCATGCCCACATATCCGGCGTAGGGGTGGTGCCGCTCCTGATTGATATCCAGGAAGGGAATCCGGGCTTTCAGGGCCGTGTACTGATTCCGTCCGCCCGCAATCAGCATGTCTGCTTTGGTCTGGGCAATCACCCGCAACAGTTCCTGGGCGTTCCCTTTGTCCATCATGATGCCGTCTTCCCCCAGCAGACCCCGAATCCGCGCCTTGTCTTCTTCCGTGCTCTTTTTGGTGCTGGTGGCGACGACATGCATCCCCAGATCTTTTGCAGCCGAAATGATGGACCAGCTTTTGACGCCGCCGGTGTAGAGCACGACTCGTTTGCCCCGCAGGCGAGCCCGGTAGGGGGCCAGTTCCCGATCGAGTTTCTCCCGCTCCTCTGCAATCAACACCTCCACCCGATCCTGCAGGCTGCGATCGCCCAGCTTGAGGGCAATGTTCCGCAAGCAACGGTCCATGTCCTCAACCCCATAGAAGGACTCTTCGACATAGGGAGTCCCGTAGCGCTCCTCCATCTTGCGGGCCACATTGATCAGGGCCTTGGAGCAGATCATCACGTTCAGTCTGGCCCGGTGGGCACAGGCCACATCTTTATAGCGGCCATCGCCAGTGATTTTGCCCAGAACTCGAATGCCCAGTTTCTCAAACAGAGGCAGCACTCCCCACATTTCTCCGGCAATGTTGTACTCGCCAATCAGGTTAATGTCGTATGGCGTCGTAAATTCGGGTTCAACGGAGCCAATCACATACTCCAGCAGGGATTCGCCGCCAACTCGGTTGCCCAGATTTTTGCTGCCGATAAACCCAGGAGAGTTGACAGGAATGACTGGGGTGCCGGTTTTCTCTGCGGCCTTCTGACAGACCGCATCCATGTCATCTCCAATCAGGGCTGTGACGCAAGTGGAATACACAAAAATTGCTGCCGGACTGTAGCGCTCATGAATCTCCAGAATGGACTTGTAGAGCCGCTTTTCCCCACCGAAGATGACATCATTTTCTGACAGGTCGGTGGTGAAACCCATTTTGTAGAGCATGGGGCCGGAGGAAAGGCTGCCTCGTCCGCCCCAGGAGTTGCCTGAACAGGCGATCGGTCCATGCACCAGATGGGCTGCATCGGTAATGGGCACCAGGGCGATCATCGCCCCATCGAAAGCACATCCTCCCTGGGCCGCTCCGGGCTGGGCAACCTGGGTGCAAGATTTGTTCTTCTTTTCACCATGCTTTGCGTGGTTGTGCTCGCAGCCGGACTCAGACAGGAGTTCGTTGATTTTACCTTGGGTGAGTTTCATGGCGGTGAGGGTAGGTGTGTAGGAGACGCGATTTATCGCGTCTATGGGATGGAGTCGAGACGCGATAAATCGCGTCTTTACGGTGGGTGGGGCTGGTTCTATTGGGATAAGGAAGGCAGGGTGGGTGTTCTCGGAGTGGTGAGGCCCTCCCTGCCGGTAGGGAGACTAGCAGATGTAATGGTTTACATCTTCCTGGCAGACTTCTGCAAGATAGGTGAGAGCGCGCAGACGCAGGTAAACCAGTTCGTCATAAATCGGATTGAGTTTACAGAGGGGGGGAATGTGATAGGTCCGCCCCAGGAGAGTGATGTTGCGCTCGAAGACACAGTGGCAGGGAATAACCTGACAGATCAGATGGGCCACTTGACGATCGTGAACCTGGATGCCATCTACCCAACGCCGCACGGGAGCAAGGAGGTCGGGCCGGGGGGAATGGGAGATGTGAGTCATGGCAAGATCTCCTGTACTATAGAAAAAGGGGCTGTGAGGCTCCCTGTTCTTAGATGCTGATGGTTGAGGAGCCTGAAGGCACTGAACACTCCGTTTTTGCTGGAATCATGATTTCCCTGTCCAGAATTCGAACCTTGGATGCCATCAGACAATTTCAGAGAGGGCGTAGAGAAACCCTAAACTCTACGCCCTCAGGACTTCTTAGCGAATTAAGTCGTAAGAAATATCGGTTTTTGCCGGTACAATTGTATTGCGATCCAACTCATCCAGAATCGTGTTCACGACCCAGTTGAGGATGTTGATTGTGCCCTGGTAACCGTAGGTGGCATAGCGGTGCAGGTGATGACGATCGAAGATGGGATAGCCAATCCGCACGATCGGGGTCTTGGTGTCCCGCCACAGGTACTTGCCGTAGGAATTGCCGATGAAGAAGTCAACGGGTTCTGTGAACAGCAGGGACCGCAGGTGCCACAGGTCTTTGCCACCCCAGATGGTAGCATTCTGACCAAATGGACTGGTATCCAGTAAAGCCCTTAGCTCGGCTTCGAAGACTTCGTTGCTGTTGCCAACCACGATATGGACGGGTTCCGCACCGACTTCTAACAGGAATTGGGTCAGACCAATCACCAGGTCGGGGTCACCGTACAGGGCCACGCGCTTACCATGTAACCAAGCTTGCGAGTCAGTCAGGGCATCCACTGCGCGACCGCGCTCATCTTCCAATTCCTTGGGAATGGGTTGACCGGTGAGGGCCGACAGCTTGATCAGAAACTCATCCGTACCACGAATACCAACCGGACGCACCACTGAAGTGGGCTGCTTCCACTCTTTCTCAATATATTCGCGGGTCTTGATGGTGGAATAAGCCTGGAAGGAGATTGTCGCTTCGGCGTTAATCGAATCCGCCGCATCTTCCAGCTTGGTCCCACCGGGGTACATGTTGTATTCCCCATTGTTGGGGGAATCCAGGTACTCGGAGTTATCTGCCAACAGGGTATAGTTCACCCCCATCAAATCGGCAATCCGCTTGATTTCCCGCAGGTTACCAATGTAGGTTTCAAACCCAGGAACCAGGTTGATCTTGCCGTTGGTGGTTTCAGCTTTTTTGCCTGCCGTCAGGTTGGTCAAAATCCCCTTCAGCATATTGTCGTAACCCGTAATGTGGGAGCCGACAAAGCTGGGGGTATGGGCATAGGGCACTGGAAATTCCTGGGGAATGGAGCCTTCCTCTTTAGAGGTTTTGATGAAGGCCTGCAGGTCATCCCCAATCACCTCTGCCATGCAGGTGGTGCAAACGGCAATCATCTTGGGCTTATAGAGGTTGTAGCTGGTGGCCAAACCCTCAATCATGTTCTTCAAGCCACCAAAGACAGCAGCATCTTCTGTCATGGAGGAGGAAACGGCTGAGAAGGGCTCTTTAAAGTGACGGGTGAAGTGGCTACGGAAGTAAGCCACACATCCTTGAGAACCATGCACAAAGGGCAGGGTCGCTTCAAATCCAACAGCGGCCAAAATAGCGCCTAAGGGCTGGCAGGCTTTAGCCGGGTTAACGGTCAGGGCTTCGCGGGCAAAGTTCTTTTCCCGGTATTCCCAGGTCTTAGTCCATTCTGCAATCCGGGCCACTTCGTCAGGGCTGTGGCCGCCTTCAAACTGCTTCTTGTTCTCAAAGAGTTCCTGATACTCGTCCTGGTGAAATAGTTCAGCGTGATCTTTGATGTTATCGATGTTGTTCTGAGCCATGATGGGTTCTCCAATGTTTATGAGGGAGTGGGGAATGGAGAGGGCGGGAGAGGGGGAGTACGGAAGCCATTCCATCACCCCAACCCCATCCTTTATGCAGTCGCCTCAGCTTTCCAGGGAGCACCAATCAGGCTCCAGGTGGGGCTGTTCAAAGCTAGATCCATGTCGCGAGCGAAAATAGCGAAACCGTCATACCCGTGGTAAGGACCGGAGTAATCCCAGGAGTGCATCTGACGGAAGGGCAGGGCCATTTTCTGGAAGACGTACTTCTCTTTAATCCCGGAGGCGATCAGGTCAGGCTTCAGGGCCTTGACAAATTCTTCAAACTCGTAGGCCGAAACATCGTCATAGATCAGGGTGCCGTTTTCGACGTAGTGGGTAGTGCGTTTGTAGTCGTCGTTATGACCAAACTCATACCCCGTTCCAATCAGTTGCATCCCCAAATCATGGAAAGCTGGAACGACGTGGCGGGGGCGCAGGCCACCCACCATCAGGGCCACGGTCTTACCTTTCAGACGGGGCAAGAACTTGGCAATGACTTCATCGGTTTGCTTCTGATATTTGGCGATGACTTCTTCCGCTTTCTGCTGGATGGTTTCATCAAATTTAGCGGCGATCGTCCGCAGAGACTCGGCAATCTGCGTCGGGCCAAAGAAGTTGTACTCCAACCAGGGAATCCCGTAGGCTTCTTCCATGTGGCGGCTGATGTAGTTCATGGAGCGATAGCAGTGAACCAGGTTCAGCTTCACGGAGGGGGTGTTGATCATCTCGTGCAGGGTGCCATCTCCAGACCACTGGGCTACCACCCGCAGACCAATTTCTTCCAGGAGGATGCGGCTAGACCAGGCATCTCCACCGATGTTGTAGTCCCCAATAATGGCGACATCATACTCGGTGCCATCAGGGATATTACCTGCTTTCTTTTCCTTGTCATATTGGGGGAAAACCCAGTCCCGCACGGCATCGTTGGCAATGTGGTGACCGAGGGACTGAGACACACCCCGGAAGCCTTCACAACGAACGGGAACAACTGTTTTGCCGATTTCTTTAGCGGATTTCTTAGCGACCGCTTCGATGTCATCCCCAATTAGACCGATGGGGCACTCTGACTGGATGGAAACGCCACGATTGAGGGGGAAGAGTTCCTCCAATTCGGTGATCAATTTGGCCAGTTTCTTGTCACCACCAAAAACGATATCCCGTTCCTGGAAATCAGAGGTGAATTGCATCGTACCGAAGGAATCAATCCCGGTTGTGCCGATGTAGTAGTTACGGCGACCAGACCAGGAGTAGTAACCGCAGCCCACTGGACCATGGCTGATGTGGATCATGTCTTTGATCGGACCCCAGACCACACCCTTGGAACCGGCATAAGCACAGCCGCGAGTGGTCATGGAACCAGGCACAGACTTGATGTTGGACTTTACACCGCAATCAGACTTGCCTTCTTCAAACACATTCAGGTGCTTTTCCCGCTTTTTCTTAGCTTTGTCGGGATAGACTTCCAAAACGTCTTTGATCAGGTCTTTTTTGTCAGCGATCGTGAGTTCGCTCTCCAATGTGGTATCTTCTAGAGCCGCTAATTCGGGAGGTGTCATGATTCTGCCTCTCTGTTGAGTAGGGATGGGAAAGGGGAAGCGGAAAGGGAAAAGGAGCGAGAGATAGGTAGGGCGGAAGGGCGCACCCCACCTATCTCCTCAGGCATTAAGCAACACCAGCGGGGGCTTTGACGCCTTCCTTGATGGCTCTTTCGTACTCTTCTTCGCCACCCAGAATCCCGAATTCGACCAACAGATCTTCCAGCTCATCCATGGAGATGGGCGTGGGGATCGCCAGATCCTTGTTGTCGATGATCTTCTTGGCGAGGGTACGGTACTCTTCAGCCTGTTGGCTATCCGGTGCATACTCGATTACGGTCATGCGGCGCAGTTCTGCATGTTGAACGATGTTGTCGCGGGGAACGAAGTGCAGCATTTGGGTATTGAGCCGCTTGGCCAGAGTTTCGATCAGTTCCAGTTCCCGGTCAACTTTGCGGCTGTTGCAGATCAAACCACCCAGACGTACACCACCGGAGTGAGCATACTTGAGGACACCCCGAGCAATGTTGTTGGCCGCATACATGGCCATCATTTCACCGGAGGTAACGATGTAGATTTCCTGAGCTTTGCCTTCCCGGATGGGCATGGCAAAACCACCGCAAACCACGTCGCCCAATACGTCGTAGGAGACGAAATCGAGATCTTCGTATGCACCATTTTCTTCCAGGAAGTTGATGGCGGTGATGATGCCCCGACCGGCGCAACCGACACCGGGTTCAGGACCACCGGACTCAACGCAACGGACATCGCGATAACCCGTCAACAACACTTCTTCCAGTTCCACATCTTCAACGGCACCGCGCTCGGCTGCCAGGTGCAACACGGTGGTTTGAGCTTTGCTGTGCAGCATCAGACGGGTGGAGTCAGCTTTAGGGTCGCAGCCCACGATCATGACGCGCTGACCGAGTTCGGCCATACCTGCAATGGTGTTCTGGGAGGTGGTGGATTTACCGATACCGCCCTTACCGTAGAACGCAATCTGTCTAATTTGTTCGTCAGTCATGGTCTTAAATTCTCCTAATCAGGTTGATGGATTGAGTTGACGTAACCGTGTGTTCGGGGAAAGTGGTCGAAATCGCTACGACGCGCTGGCGGCGATCGCTCCACCGGAATACAAGGGTTGTGGGTTAGCATTATTTGCAGATAAAAGGTTAGAGATTGACAGCTTCAACAATCAGTTCTGGTAAAACCCGCTGTCTGAGTCGAACTTCGATACCGTCCTTGAGGGTGGCGGTACTGCCAGGACAGTTACCACAGGCTCCTTTCAGGATGACTTTAACGATATTTCCTTCCACATCGAAGAGTTCAATATCACCACCATCGGCAATCAACATCGGTCGCACATCTTCCAGCAAAACCTTCTGAATCAGGTTGACTTTCTGTACAGTCGTCAGGGGAAGGGTGGGGGCGGCTGCCAGTTCTGCTTCTACTCGCCGGGATGTCGCAGCAGTTTCCTGCACCACAGAGGCAATCAGGTCTTCGATATCCGCCAGGCAGGAACCACAGCCTCCACCAGCTTTGACATAGCTAGTGACCTGCTCTACGGTAGTCAGGCTGTTCTCGATGATGACGCGCCGGATGCGAGCATCACTGATGCCAAAACAACTGCAAATCAACGCACCTTCATCTTCTTCGTGGTGTTCAACTTCAATGCCTCGATACTTATAGATCGCTGCTTCCAATGCCTCCTGACCCATCACAGAACAGTGCATCTTGGCTTCAGGCAGTCCCCCCAGGAACTCTGCAATATCCCGGTTGGTAATATTGAGCGCCTGATCCAGGGTTTTGTTTTTGATGATCTCGGTCAGAGCAGAGGAAGAGGCGATCGCGCTGGTGCATCCAAACGTCTGGAACCGGGCATCCAGAATCTTGTCGCTCTGAATCTCGATCTGGAGGTGCAGACGCAGGGCATCACCGCAAGCAATACTGCCCACTTCGCCGTAGACCACGGCAATCCCGGTTTCCTGCGTGTCTGCGATCGCCCCCTGGTTACGGGGGTTATAGAAGTGATCCATTACAGTGTCGGTGTAGTCCCACATGGCGGTGTTCCTGTGTCGATGAGTTAGGGATGGGGAGCCGGTCGCTAGAGACGCGATGAATCGCGTCTTGGTCCTGGTGGCATGAGGATATCGGGGTGGATGGGATCGGAGATGCGATGAATCGCGTCTGTGCGGGACAGCATGGCATCGAGATGGGAGACGCGATTCATCGTGTCTGTACGGGGCGGGGAGCCGGATCAGCGGTTGGCAGCGACGGCCTCCTCTCGTCCCTGCAGCCAACCAGCTTGGTCGCTGTTGAAGGGGGAGAGCGCCCGCAGTCGCTCTACAATGCCAGGCATGACTTCCAGCACTTTGTCGATCTCGGCTGCAGTGGTATAGCGAGAGAGGCTGAAGCGGATGGAGCCATGCAGGATGGTGTAGGGCAGGCCCATGGCCCGCAGCACATGGGAGGGTTCCAGGGAACCAGAGGTGCAGGCAGAGCCGGAGGAGGCACAGATGCCATGCTGGTTCAGCATCAGCAGGATGGCTTCCCCTTCGATGTATTTGAAGCCGATATTGGTGGTATTGGGCAAACGACTCTTGCGATCGCCGTTCACTTGCGTATCCGGAATCTGCTCCAGCAGGGTCTTCTCCAGCCGATCGCGGAACTGTTTCTCCCGCTTCACGGCTTCGGGCAGGTGTTGCAGTTCCAGTTCGGCAGCCTTGCCTAGGCCGATGATGCCAGGGACGTTCTCTGTTCCCGCCCGCCGTCCCCGTTCCTGATGACCACCCAACAGAAAGGGGCGGAATCGGAAGCCCCGCCGGATATAGAGGGCACCAATGCCCTTGGGGGCATGCAGTTTGTGGCCGGAGAGGGTGAGCAGATCGATCGTGCTCGTTTTCATATTCAGGGGAATCTTGCCCACAGCCTGCACCGCATCGACGTGGAAGATGGCACCGGCATCTTTGACGCGCAGGCCGATCTGTTCGATCGGGAAGACGGTTCCGGTTTCGTTGTTGGCGTACATGGTGGTGACCAAGGCCGTGTCCCCGGTGAGGGAGGCTTCCAATTCCACCAAGTCGAGCTGACCCCGGTTATCCACAGAGAGGTAGGCTACTCGATAGCCCTGCTTCTCTAACTGCTTGCACACATTCAGCACTGCTGGATGTTCAACTTCCGTGGTAATGATGTGCCGCTTCTCCGGTTGGGCGGCCAGGGCAGCCCGGATAGCCGTATTGTTGCCCTCAGTGCCACAACTGGTGAAAACGATTTCGGAGTCTTCCGCTCCCAATAAGGCAGCAACCTGCTCCCTAGCCTGTTTCACCGCTTTACCAACCTGACCGCCGAAGCTATGCATGGAAGAGGGATTGCCGTAGAACTCCGTCAGGTAGGGCAGCATGGCTTGCACAACTTCCGGGTCTACTTTCGTGGTGGCATTGTTGTCTAAGTAAATCGGAGTCATACTTCCACTCCTGCGTGGGTCTGACGAGCGGGAATGCCGCTGGTCTGGGTATAATCAGTGGTCCATTGCTGCCAGTAGTTGGCTTGCTTCAAGGCTCTGAGGCGGGAAATGCGCCGGTTGTAGGTGGTAAACCAGGACTCCCAGTAGGAGCCCTCACTCCCAACCAATTCCCGCGCCTCTCCTTGTGGTAGGGGGGACTCACGGCTATCGAAATACATCATGGTTAGCCTCCCTGCTTTGGCATGAATTCGTCGTAGAACTGGCGGGCCACTTTCTCAATCACGTCGTAGGCTTCGACCACCTGCAGCCCCGCTTCTCTCAACTCTGCCTTCGGACATTCGCCTACTTTGGAAACCAGCACAGCTTTGCAATCTGAAATCGCTTTGACGATGTGTTCCAGGGTGGCATCTTCGCCGTAGCCGCCCTGGCAGTAGTGATCGATCTTGCGGTGACCCACAAATTTGGCTTCGTTCGCATCCACTTCAAAAATTTGGAATTCCTTGGCATGGCCAAAGTGCTGGTTCACAATCCCACCACCTTTGGTCGCCACAGCCACCAGAATCTTGGGGCTATTTTTCACCCGCTCACTGGGCCGCACTCTGGCCTTCGCCAACTTGATCTCTTCCTTGAAGTGCTCAATTCCGGCATGGACTTCCTGACGCAGGTCCAGATCATATTGGGGAGCCATCTCCATAAACTTGTCCTTGGTGAACTCCTGGCTCCGGTCTTCACCCAGCAGACCCACGGCGTCAGCCCGACATTGACGGCAGTGGCGCATCATCTTCATGTTGCTGTCGGCACACTCATCCTGCAGCTTCTTGAGTTCCGTCGGAGTCGGTCCCCGCTGACCGGTCAGGCCAAAGTGAGTACCATGCTCTGGAGCCGAAATCAGGGGCATGATGTTGTGCAGGAAGGCCCCTTTCTCCCGAATCACCCGATCGACTTCCGCCAGGTGCCCATCATTAATACCCGGAATCATCACCGAGTTGACTTTGCAAAGGATGTCAGCTTCTCTGAGAGCCTGCAGCCCTTCCATTTGCCGTTCATGCAGAATGCGGGCAGCTTCCAGCCCTTTATACCGACGCCGCCGATAGTGAACCCAGGGATAAATTTGGGTCCCAATTTCGGGATCCACCATATTAATAGTGATCGTGACGTGATCCACATTGAGTTGCTTAATCCGATCGACATAATCCGGCAACATCAAGCCATTAGTGGAGAGGCATAACTTGATATCGGGAGCCTTGTCCGCAATCAACTCAAAGGTGCGGAAGGTTTTTTCCGGGTTCGCCAAGGGGTCGCCAGGGCCAGCGATACCCAGCACTGTCATTTGAGGAATCTTACCGGCAATCACCAGTACCTTATGGGCGGCTTCTTCCGGGGTCAGCAGTTCACTGACTACACCAGGACGGCTCTCGTTGGCACAGTCATACTTGCGGTTGCAATAGTTGCACTGAATGTTGCAGGCTGGAGCCACGGCAACGTGCATGCGGGCATAGTGATGATGGGCTTCTTCGCTGTAGCAGGGGTGCTTGGCAATTCGGTCCAGCATCTTCTGGTCCATAGCCGGCACTGCACTGGCATTCGTGCTGCATCCACAATTACTGGCAGAGGGCGCAGGGGTGGATGGGATATCGGTCTGGGGGGCGGTGGGTGCTGTGGTGGGGGGTGTCATCGAATCTCTCAAGGGGGTCGGGTGGGCAACTGCCGCTGTGGGAAATGTGATCGCTCCTACCAACCTCCTCTCGATCGCGTCGCGGCGATAACCCGGTGGATAACGGCGACTGCGTTGGCTTTACACCTGGCGGTGCAATTGCCCTGTTTAGGGAAATGCGCCGCGATCGATCTTGAGGTCTTGGTGCTGTCTCATCGCTCCACTCACTTCGTTGCATCTGGAAGCTTGGAATTCTCAGATGGCTCAGTGAAGTGCCTGGCGTTATCAGGTTTATAGCAACCACCCTCCGACCCCCCTGGTCGGCACAGACCGATTGGAATTATTGAAATATTAATGATGTACTCAACCCCTTAATCCCAGTTCTGTAGCGGTTTTAAACTTTAATTTGGGGTGAGGGATGAGTATTTATGAACAGGGGTACGAGTATTTACGAGCCCGGGGGGCTGTTATTTTTGTACTCAGGCAGATACAAGAATAGAAGAGGGTTTCATGGATTTTTTACCCTGTTTCTTACCCTCATTTTGAGTACTCAAATAACAGTCGAACCCAGGCTGATCAACAAAAAAAACAGCTCTGTTTTCGACTCAAAAAACTTATTCTGTATCTAACGTATCACTTTCAGTTCTTTCGCCCTAAAAAAAGTCATATTTTCTTAAAAATCTGAGTTGCCTCAGTCCATCTTCTAAAACCAGTGCAGGAGCGGAGAGTCAGGAAAAAGCCTGGAAAATTATGGCAAAATTCCTCAAAAGCCTCACCAATTCAAGCATTTCATCATTCGAATCGTATCTTTGAATACTATTCTATTTAAACAGTATTAATGAATACGATTTATTGCTTCTCGAAGCAGATTTGAGTCCAGGATTGTAATCTCAAAAACCATGGCTAATCAGCCTCAAAATCAATTCTGGCAAGGATTTTGATTGAGTACACGAATACCAACTCCCCTCCCCCTTAAATACAGAGACCTGGATCTAAAAACACCAGTCCCCCATCCCAAAAAAATCTTTAAATCCTACACAGTGCCTCGCTTTTTAGCTCTGAGTACAACATTAATAGGTTTAATAAACTCCGATCCGTACCGCCTTAAAACTACGAATGCAAGGCACCTGTTATAAGCAAAAAAACATCGCCTTGAAGCCAGAATCACCTATGCCATCGCCCTGTCACCTGTTATCCCCCAAGTCGGATTCCTCCCCTCCCCGACTCTCCCGCTCACCTTCGCCATCGCCTCCGATGCGTCGATCGCGAGTCAGCACCCTCTTCCAGCTCCCACTGATTGAGGATTTTCGTATCATCTTCGAGCGCGATCCGGCGGCCCGAAACTGGCTGGAGGTGCTGTGCTGCTACCCCGGTTTCCACGCCCTCATCAGCCATCGGCTGGCCCATTGGCTGCATCGACGGGGTGTCCCCTTCTTTCCCCGGCTCATCTCCCACCTGACCCGGTTTTTGACCGGGATAGAGATCCACCCAGGAGCGACGATCGGCAAAGGGGTTTTTATTGACCATGGCATGGGGGTGGTGATTGGTGAAACGGCGATCGTGGGCGACTACACCCTGATTTACCAGGGGGTGACTTTAGGAGGCACTGGCAAAGAAACCGGTAAGCGCCATCCCACCATTGGCAGTCATGTGGTAATTGGTGCCGGAGCGAAAATACTGGGCAATATTCTCATTGGCGATCGAGCCCGAGTGGGAGCCGGTTCCATCGTCCTGCGCTCCGTTCCCGCCGGTTGTACCGCCGTGGGAGTGCCGGGACGGATTATCTGCCGCACCGAAGATTGTCCCCTGGAAGAGGACAAATTACCGGATGCAGAAGCCATCGCGATGCGGGCTGTCATCGATCGGATTGAGGAATTGGAACAGGAACTGCAGCGTTTGAAAGTTCGAATTGGGGCTCAATGTGCTCGTCCATGACGGAGATCGCTGATTTAGCAAAAGTTACACCCATAGAACCCCCACTCCCACACACCCTTAAGAGGACAACACCATGGAAACTCTCTTGACTGCTCTCGTACTCTCAGTTGTGACAATAGCATTTCACAAAATTATGCTGGCCTGGATCAGCATGGATGTAGCAAAACCCCCCAGCGCACCCAGAGCAAAACTGTAGCAACTTAGCTGCAACTTAACCGTGAATGTAGGATGAGGCCCCGTCCTCATTGTCAGGAGGCAGTAACCCAAAGGGAGAATGGACAGGATGCAGCAGATTCAAATCAACGACACCACCTTGCGAGATGGCGAACAGGCCGCTGGCGTAGCTTTCAATCTGGAAGAAAAAGTCGCGATCGCCGCGTTTCTGGATGCCATTGGCGTTCAGGAATTGGAAGTGGGTATCCCGGCTATGGGTCGGGAAGAAGTTCGAGCCATTCGGGCGATCGGAGATCTGGGCCTGAAGGCACAGCTCCTGGGCTGGAATCGGGCCAATCTGGAGGATATTCGGGCCTCCATCAGTTGTGGATTGCACCGGGTGCACATCTCAATTCCAGTCTCAGAAATTCAGATCGCCGCCAAATTCCAGGGGCAGTGGCAGGTCATGCTGGCCCGCCTGCGGGACACGATTCACTTTGCCGTGGATCAGGGCCTGTCTGTCTCCGTAGGGGGTGAAGACTCCTCCAGAGCCGATGACCTATTTTTACTCGATGTGGCCTCCTATGCCGAAACCTGGGGTGCTTTCCGCTTCCGCTTTTGTGACACCGTAGGCATTCTCGACCCTCTGACTACCTTTGACAAAGTGCGTCGGTTGGTGCAGACCCTCTGTATTCCGGTGGAGATGCACACCCACAATGACCTGGGCATGGCGACAGCCAATGCACTGGCCGGTATTCGGGCCGGGGCTCGTTCTGTCAATACAACCGTGAATGGACTGGGGGAACGGGCTGGTAATGCGGCTCTGGAGGAGGTGGTGATGGCCCTGAAACGCATTTACGGCATTCAGTCTGGCATTGACACCAAACGCTTGCTGGAACTCTCTCGCCTGGTAGCCCGGGCCTCCAATTGTCCAGTCCCCCCCTGGAAAGCGGTGGTGGGGGAAAACACCTTTGCCCATGAGTCTGGGATTCATGCCCATGGTGTGATGCAAAATCCCACCACCTACGAACCCTTCGACCCGGCTGAGGTCGGTTGGGAACGGCGACTGGTGATTGGCAAACATTCCGGTCGCCATCTGGTAATGACCGTGTTGCAACAGCATGGCATTATCTTGAGCCCGGAGGAAACCCAATCTGTGTTGCAGGCTGTGCGCGATCGGTCCACTCAGGTCAAGCGCAGTCTGACCACAGAGGAGTTGTTAAGTTTAGTCCCCCCCACGAGGTACTCCTATGCAAGTTGATGAACTGGAAATGGATCTTCCCCCCTATTTCGATATCGGTGAAAAGGTTCGAACCCGCAAGTTGATTCGCAATGATGGCACCTTTCCGGGCCAGGATATTGGAGCCACCCTCGTAAAAAAGGGGGAAACTGGCTACGTCATTAGCATTGGAACTTTTCTGCAAACATCTTACATCTACGCCGTCCATTTCCTGGAAACCGGTCGGATTGTAGGTTGCCGCAGAAAAGAACTGGAAGAATGTTGAGTGTTCTTCAGCCACTCTCACTAACTAGGTGATCAGCGTCAACCCTTTTGAATTTTGAATCCCCCCTAAGAGGTCAATCCATGAAAGTCATGCTCCGTCGCAATAACGCTGGTCATCTCACTGTTTACGTTGCCAAAAAAGATCTGGAGGAGGAAGTTGTTCAACAAGCGGAATCTGGTGGAGAACGCATTCTCACCCTGGCCAATGGCTGGGAACTCGCGATCTCAGACCTGAGCGAACCTTTGAAATTGCCCCAAACCGTTGAAGCTCGTCGTCTGGCCTAAACCTAAAAGGTTCAGACAGGATTTATCGCATCTCTGCTCCCTAGCAGTTTGTCGCATTCGTGCAAATTTCATTTCTATTGACGTGCAATGAATTGCACCTTTGTTCATTCATCCCATAGGGGCGTGATAAATCATGCCTCTATGGTTTCATTTCCCTATCCATTATGGAGGTTCATGATGACGACTCTGACTGGATTAACTTTTGGTCAAAAAACCTGGATTCCTCAATTCGTGACCGCGATTAATCAGGTTAAATGCATTGGCTGCGGTCGCTGTTTCAAAGCCTGTGGCCGGGATGTCCTCGAATTAAAAGCGCTGAACGAAGACGGTGAGTTTGTTGAGGATGAAGAAGAGGAAGAAATTGAACGCAAGGTGATGACAATTGTTAATGCTGCTGTATGTATTGGTTGTCAGGCTTGCTCTAGAGTTTGCCCCAAGAATTGCTATACCCATGCCCCTCTGGCAGTGGTTTGAAGATCATTTATTCCTTGTCATTGGCCAATCATGTTTATTTCGGCTGATTGACTTCGGAAATCTTTAGTCCTCCCGAAAATTTGATTCGGCGTGGGTTTTGGTTATACTCAACCCACACCGAACCTGATCTCAATCCATCGGGTTACAGTCGGTTATTCATCTCATCGTTACTTCAGTATTGATTGCACCAGAATGGATCACAATCACTTTTCCTTTCAATGCATTACGAGCACTAATCTGCATAAATCCTCTCAATTTTTATAGCCCATACTCTATCAATCCTATCGCAGGCAGTTGACTCAAGACCTTCCAATGCAGACAATGATCGCGATCGAAATGATAGAAGAAAGCCTCAATTAATACCCGTCACTACCCCAGGCCAGCAAACCTGAGCCTACTTTTGCATCCAAATTTACACAGAGTTTCCAGTAATTTTTACTTCCTAAGACTTCACTCATCCTCATCCAGGGAAGGTGTCAAAATATTCAGAACAACTGCAGCGCCAAACTCCTTCCGATCATCAATCTCATTAACTTGAGTTGCAATTTCCTTAGCTTTTTCGACCTCACCTAAACGGGCTAAAATCAAGCCAGAGGCAGCATAGGCATTCAGATAAAGCCGGATCTGGGGATCTTCCTTTCGTTGCAGTAAGATAGGCTTCAGGTTTTCCCAGAGATCTGGCAAGTGTTCTACAGCTCGCACCTGTTCAATCACTTTCAGAGCAACCTGTAGCGCCGATCGATCTTGACGTTTATAAAAGAAATAACGATAGGCGGAAATCAGCACATCTGGATTATCCCCAGCAATAGCCAGAGCCTGATTCACATAAGCTTCTGAGGCAGCCGTATCCTCCCACTGCTCCGCCGCCAGAGTCAGCAGTCGTTTTACATCATCAGGCACAAGATACCAGGAGGTCATTTCAAACTATCCTCTCAAACGTAGATTTTTAGCGTTGGCATTGTTAGTGTAGTTGCGGCCAAAATGTTTTGCATCCCTACCCTCTCTTCCTGCTCCCTATCCCCTGCGGGGACACTTTGTGAACGACTCCACCCAGGGAGCAGGACTGTAACCTGGCAAAAGAGGTTGCATGAAGGTGCATTAGGGACGTTTATACCTTGTCTCTAGCCGAAATTGTGGCATCCAGAAAGCATAAATTTAATCGCGCCCACCTAATTAACATCGGCCAATTGAGTATTAAGAAAATCTTATAACTCTCATCAGAAATCACAATCTTTCCGGCAACCCTCCAATCTCCAAGCTGTTGAAGAAGTTTAGAGATCCTTACAACTGAAATCAAAAATTTAGGCCAGAAAATCGTAAGATTTAGGCAAAAAATTGTAAAAAAAATCACAGAATAAAGGGGCTGAAGTGCTTACTATGAGGAAATAATGACTAATATTAAAAAATTATATAATCGCTCGTTATGAACAGCTTCATGTCCTTTTTTAAGCAAAGCTACTAAGGCATGAAATCCTGCTTCTTTTTTCCATGCCATATAGTATTACAAACCTATGTATTCGCTGTGATAGCTGCTTACCCCAATGTCCAACTGGGGCAATTAAGCTCGAAGGCGAGGATTACTGGATTGATCCGCTTTTATGCAACGATTGTGAAGGCTACTACTCGGAGCCACAATGCGTCACCAGTTGTCCAACAGGTTCGCCAGTTCCCTGGCAAGCCAAGAAAGGACGATGCAAAACCAATATTAGAACTGCCACCAGTCCCAGTTTGTTTCCCGATGGCAAGAGCCATCCCTTCGCTTCAGCGATCGTGGTTTGGGAAGCCTGCAACGTTCTGGCGCAGCGCCAATCCCTGCCCTGGAAAGCAGACGAAGCGGATCGCCTTTATTATCAGCGGCACATCCATCAAGGCCAGGGCTCGATCGGTTTTCAGATCACCCATACTCTGGATCCCCTCCCCCCCACCCCCCTGAGCAAGGAAGTAGCTCTGGCTACCCTTTCCACCTTTGATGTGCGATCGGCCTGTCTGCACCTGATTTATGCAGCGCATGCAACGGTTCTAGAGCGGCCCTGGGAACAGGAATTTATCATCAATGACCAGCAGATCGAAGAATACCTGGGTCTGGAAAAACGCAAGGATTTAAGCAAACCAGCCCGCCTGGCCTTGATCAAAGACTTGGTGCAACAACCCTGCCAAATTCAGGTCAGTATTGACTGGCTGGCTCAGGGCAGGGTCGCTGGATTCTCTTTGCGAGAGAGTCGTCTCTGGCATCTCCTGGAAGTTCAGCATCACTTTCAGGAAGATGACCTGGGCTGTAAGCACCTGGTTGGGTTGACCTTTAAACTCAGAGCGGGACAATGGACCCAATATTTCCTGAATCAGCAGGGGTATCGCGATCGAACCGCCTTCTACCAATATGGCAGCCTACCTAAGCTGCTTCTGAGTACGGTCATGAGCATCTGGCAACAGCATGAAGGTGCAGCCCGGATGATGCTCTGGTTATTGTTCAAAGCCAAGGTCGGTCGAGAACAACGATTAACCGTGCCCACGCTGATGCGGGTTGCCTACGGAGAAGAGCGCATTCTGCATGCCTCTACCCATCGAGAACACCGCAAACGGCTGTTACGAACCTTTGAAAGTGATCTGGAAGTTCTCAACCACCATGGGTTGAAACCAGTCTTTGACCCAGTTACTTACGCTCCTGAGATCCAACCCCTCTGGGCCAGACTGTCAGAACTACCCGATGATGCCGATGCTGCCCTGGAGTTTTGGGTGAATGATGGGAGTGGTAGCACGCGCCTAACTGACGCAGCCCCTCGGGGCAAATGGAACCGATTAATGCACGCCCGCATCCTGTATTTTGAACTCCCTCCCCAATGGAGCCGCCAACCTGCAGCGACAAACCGGAAGAAGCAACGATCGTCCCAACGCCGCACTAAAGCCAAGCCACAACTGACTCTCTCCGCTGAGGATGTAGTCAAGGCCCGTAAGAACTTGCAGTGGAGTCAGCGACAATTGGCCGAAAAAACCGGCAAAAGCCAGAGCTGGATCCGCGATATCGAGAACAATCGCTTCCGAGCCAAATTGGAAGACCAGGTTTTATTACGGAAGGTTTTGGGAATCTAACTTTGTCATTGGATCAATTGGGTTCCCATGGCTAATAGCCCATGCCCCATCCTCACAAGTTCCTCAAATTCTTGTCCTATAACTAAAGTTCAGGACCTGAATAGCAATGGCAATGAGGAGGTAACAAAAATCCACACAAACCAATTCCAATACTTTTGAGTCGCAAGTCACTCAGACGCTTCCCCATCCAACCTAACCCTATGTCTGATGTTGTTGGCTTTCCGTCGGTATATGGACCGGTCCAGTCATGGCGTTTCGGCAGATCCCTCGGCATTGACCCAATTGGCCCCTGTTCTACCTGCTCATTCAATTGTGTCTATTGCCAATTGGGAGAAATCGAACACCAACACGGCGATCGACAGATTTTCATCCCTACCGCTCAGATCCAATCCGATCTGGGGTCATTTCAACCCTGGGAGGTGGATATTATCACCCTGAGTGGCAGTGGAGAACCAACCCTAGCTCTGAATTTGGGGGAGATCATCGTGATGGCGAAAGCCATGACCTCCAGACCCGTCGGTGTCCTTACCAATGGCACCTTACTAGCCAATCTTCAGGTGCAAGCTGATCTAGCGATCGCAGACCAAGTGGCAGTCAAGATTGACGCCATCTCCGGCGATCAACTCCATCGGGTTAATCGACCCATTGCTGGGATGCACCTGGTCGATATCTGGACCGGCCTGCAGCAATTTCGATCACGATATCCAGGCATTCTGGCCATCCAGACCATGATCCTATCCCCCTGGAGCCATAGCGATCAGAGCACCTACATTCGGCTGATGCAGGAATTTGCCCCTGATGAGATTCAGCTCAATACCCCCACCCGCCCCAAACCCATCACCCACCAACTGGCCGCAAGGGGAAATGACATTGCTGCCTTAAACTATCCGATACGGCGACTGAACCCGATCCGAACAGCCTTCTTACAGGAGTTCGGAGCCTGGATTTATGGAGCCACCGGTATTCCAGTCCGCTATCCCGCTACCGAAGGAGGAAACTGATGGCTTACACGCATATGAATCCCTACCTCAAACTCATGGAAATTCCCCCCGGCTATCTCAATATCATGGGATATGTCGATGAATCGGAAGTGAATGGTCCCGGTAGTCGGGCAGTCATTTGGGTGCAGGGATGCCTGCGGGAATGCCCCAGTTGCTTCAACCCCGAATCCTGGTCTTTTGAGATTAACCAGCTCGTTTCAGTAGAAACCCTTGTCCAGCGCATTCTGGATAATCCCAAAAATCAGGGCGTCACCTTCTCCGGTGGTGAACCCTTCTGGCAAGCCCCTGCCCTAGCAAAATTAGCCCATCAGATCAAAGCTCACGGGTTGAACGTCCTATGCTTTACAGGCTTCACTCTGGAAAGATTGCAGTCTGACTACGCCCCAGCAGGAGCACAGGAACTGCTGCAACAACTCGATATCCTAATTGATGGTCCCTACATTAAATCCATGGCTGTCAACCGTGCCGATTCCCCCGTTTCTTCCAGCAATCAACGCATCCATGTATTCAATCCTACCTTTGAGAACCAGATTACCTGGGCCAGCGACCAAATCGAGGTCCATGTGCTCAAAGACGGTAGCCGGATTGTCACAGGCTACTGGGGAGCCATGGAAAGCCTCACATCCCAGTGCGGCTAACCCTCCACACCCTGTAAAGACGCGATAAATCGCGTCTCCAGACTCATGCCTCCAGACTCATGCCATCCCCCATCACGACCCTGAGCCATCCCACCCGAATCGATCGCATCTGCCCAAGATCACCACTACAATAGTAGCCAGCTTATCGATCGAACCCTATGGCCCGCTACAAACTCTACACCATCAAGATGCAGATCAGCCGCCTCTTCGACCAAGGGCAGTCCTTCTTTGCGGTTGCGAAAGTTCAAGATTGGCTGCGGGAACGGGGGCATAATCCCGACGAGTACGACATCCTGTTCCACCAGGTTCCCGCACCACCAGGCTCCCCCTACGTCATGTTAGTAGAGACAGAACTGCGCCGTCGAGACGGGCAACCCGTAGACTCCTTCCTGCAGGAAGAGCTAAATCGGAGTGGCTGATCATCCAGATTGCCTGCTGTCCGCCTTGACCGACAGATCCTTGCAGTCAGCCCCCCTCACTGCAACTCATTGATCCGCTTAATAGCACTCTCATAACTCGCCGTATTGCCCTGTTGCTGATAGAGGGTAGCAGCCTTCTTAAAATCTGCCACAGCCCGCTGGTTATCTCCCATATCCCGATAGTCCAGGCCCCGGTTGTAATAGGCATCCGCATTTTGAGGATTGACCTTGAGCGCCTGGGTATAATCTGCGATCGCGCCCTGGCGATCGCCAGAGAGGGTACGGGCAACACCCCGATTGATATAGGCATAAGCCGGATCAACCGTCCCCCAATCCACATTGACACGAATCGCCTGGTTATAGTCGCTGATGGCTCCCGGATAATCTCTGAGCCGGAGTTTGGCATTGCCGCGATTGTAATAGGCCAGAGAATACTTAGGCTTTAACTTCAGGGCCTGATTCAGCAACTGGATCGCCCCCTGGTTATCCCCCTGTTTGACCCGCTGATTCGCCCGATCGATCAGATCGGGAGCACTGGTCTGGGCCACCCGCTGATCACTCACGGGCATGGAGGGGGCAATCGGGACCGCAGCTCGCCCTGCAAAAGAACAGGTGAGTAGCGCCAGAAGACTAAGTCCTAGGGATAAGGGGATGAATCGCATGGCTACCATCATTGAGTCATTGTCCCTATCCTAATCCAGGTTGGCCAGCCAATCCAGGATCAGGGGGTTGACCACGTCCGGACGCTCGTCATGGGGACAGTGGCCAGTTTGGGGAATAGGGACAATTTCAACCTGGGGGTTTTGACGATAGACCGCAGCCCCCTGAATGGGCGTCCAGGGATCCGCTTCACCCCAGAGCACCAACAGAGGATGTTGGACCAGGGGCAGAAGGTCCACTGGGGCAGGTCCTGCCGGAGCTGTCAGGATGGAGGCGAATACCTGCTGTGCCCCAGGATCACAGGAGGGGGCATAGAGCAATTCCACCAGCTCATCCGTAATGGCCTCTGTATTGCGATAGACCTGGCGCAAAGTCTTCCGAATCCGAGACTTCTGGCGCACCTGATCAAAAATCCAGGGACCAAAGAGGGGAGAACTGACCAGACGGGTAAAGACCCCCATCACCAATCGGAGCGGCAGATTCAGCTCATCTGGGCGATGATTCAACCCCCCAGCCGGGTTCAACAACACTGCCCCCGCTGATAGTTCGGGATGCTGAGCCAGCAGCAGCAGACTCAGGAGCCCTCCGATCGAATTGCCCACAAAAACAGTTGGTCCCAGGGCCTGCTCGACACAGAAATCTCGCACCAGTTCTTGCCACAAATCCAGGCTGTAGACCACAGCAGGCTTATCAGAACTGCCAAACCCCAGCAGGTCGATCGCATAAACCCGGTATCCGCCTGCAGCCAGGACAGGGATATTATGTCGCCAGTGGCCGATCGATGCCCCAAAGCCATGGAGCAGCAATAGAGGCCGCCCAGTCCCCATGACGGTGTAGTGAATTTGATGCCCCTGCCAGGTCCAAGTTTGCGTTTCCAGGGGGATAGGGGAGACTAACTGTTCTAGAGTCACGGCTAATCATAAAGATTTATTACTTTTCCTATCATACGTGTTTTGACTGCAAAGCGTCCTGACAGGAAGTCTCAAACCAGAGTTCTATCTTTAGGCAGGGACAATTTTTCCTGCTTTTGCTAGAGTCTCTAAGGAATTATTTACATCTCTGGTTCACCCTGGGTAAACAGATGAAGTTTTGGCGTAATCTATCGACCAGTCTTTTAGCGAGTAGCTTACTGATTTCTAATCTTCTCATCCAACCCACCCAGGCCCAAACCCAACTGGGGGCATACTGTCAATCCACGGTGGAGGCGATCGCTAAAAAGGATAATCTGCGTCGGGCTGCCTACGACGGGGATAAGGAGGCCATGAAACGCTACAAGGCGATCGTCGCCCAGCAGGCAGAGCAGTTAAAGAAATGTCGGAGCAAAAACTGGCCCCAAACCCAGGCCATCTGGATCAGGCTTTATCCCTGTGATATCAAACCGGGGGTGTTAGAGAGTGCCCTGGACCGGATTGTCGATCGGGGTTACAACCAGGTCAATGTCGAAGTCTTCTACAGTGGTCAGGTTCTCCTCCCCAGTTCAGCCAATCCCACCGCCTGGCCATCGGTGTTGCGGACTCCCGGCACTGAAAAAGTTGACCTGTTCGCCCAGGCACTCCAGAAAGGGCGGGAGCGGGGTCTGAAAGTTTATGCCTGGATGTTTACTCTGAACTTTGGCTACAGCTATACCTTCCGGCCCGATCGCCAGCAGGTGGTGGCCCGCAATGGTAAGGGGCAGGTCAGTCTGTCGATCGTGGGTAACAATAGCCTCAACTTTGAGCTGACGGATGTCACACCAGAAGAGGCTTTCGTTGATCCTTACAGTCCCCAGGCCAAATACGACTACTACCAGATGGTACAGGCTGTGCTGCAGCGCCGTCCCGATGGCATTCTGTTCGATTACATCCGCTATCCGAGAGGAGCAGGCACCTCCTCCGTGGCCAGTAATGTTCTGGACCTCTGGATTTATGGGGAAGCCTCTCAGCAGGCTCTGTTCGATCGGGCTCAGAACTACAAAGGGCTGGAATTAATCCGTCGATTCCTGAGCAAAGGATACATTACAGCCGGGGATGTGGGAGATGCAGACCGACTCTATCCGAAGGAGGGGGAGCCCCTCTGGGAGGGTCGCAATCCTCCCAAGAATAAGGTCATGGCTCCGGCAGCCGATCGCCAACCGGCCCTGCAGCAAGAACTCTGGTATCTGACAGCAGCCCATGCGGTGCAGGGGGTGATCGACTTCCTGGCCATGGCCTCCCTGCCAGCCCAGAAACAGGGTATTCCAGCCGGAGCAGTCTTCTTCCCAGAGGCCAATCAGGTAATTGGGCAGGGATTTGATTCTCGACTGCAGGCCTGGGACCGCTTCCCGACCTCCCTGGAGTGGCATCCCATGGCCTATGGGGTCTGTGGTAACGTCGGTTGTATCCTCTCCCAGATCCAGCGAGTTCTGACCTTTTCCCCCTCCGGCACCCAGATTAAACCGGTACTGGCTGGAATTTGGGGACAATCCATCAGTAACCGCCCTTCCCTGGAAGTTCAAATGCAGGCCATCCGACAAACCACTCCCCAGCTCAATTCAATCAGTCATTTTGCCTATTCCTGGCAGGAACCAGCTTCCGATCGGGAGCGCAAGTTCTGTCAACCCAAGTAGTTGACCTATGCCAGTTCCCGAGCATAAATTCCGAGCCCCGCGCAACCGGACAATCACCCTCTCCCCAGAAGAGCAAAGACTCTACCATCAGGGCCTACTCAAGCTGACGGAACCCCTGCCCCCAGAGGCATTAGAGAATTGCACTATTCATCAGGACAGCCTGGCCATTCTCGACTGGCTCCCATGGGCCTGGGTTGATCTGCTGTTCATCGACCCGCCCTACAATCTGACTAAAACCTTCAGCAGTACGGTCTTCAAAGAACGATCGGTGAGGGAGTACGCCGATTGGCTGGAATCCTGGTTGCCTCGCCTGCTAAAAACCCTGAAGCCCACCGGCTCGGTTTATATCTGTGGGGATTGGCGATCGTCAGCGGCGATCCATCTGGTCGCCGAAAAATATCTGACCGTGCGCAACTGCATTACCTGGGAACGGGAGAAAGGCAGGGGAGCTAAATCCAACTGGAAAAACTGTTCGGAAACCATCTGGTTTTGCACCGCCTCTGATCAGTACACCTTTAATGTCGATGCAGTTAAGCTGAAACGTCGTGTCATTGCCCCCTATACAGATCCCAAGGGCAATCCCAAGGACTGGCAACGAACCGAACATGGCAACTACCGTCTGACCCATCCCTCCAACCTGTGGACCGATTTAACCGTGCCCTTCTGGTCGATGCCAGAAAACACGGATCACCCAACGCAGAAACCGGAGAAGCTGCTAGCCAAAATCATCCTGGCCAGTTCCAATCCTGGTGATCTGGTGTTAGACCCATTTCTGGGTTCTGGCACAACCTCCGTGGTAGCCCGCAAATTGCAACGGCGCTATGTGGGCATTGAACAGGACCAGACCTACTGTTGTCTGGCCGAAAAGCGACTGGCCCTGGCAGCCCAAAACCCAGCAATCCAGGGCTATGCCATGGGCGTTTTCTGGGAGCGCAATTCATCTCAGCATGACTGAGCTGGTCACAGCCCCTCCGATCGCAATCCCGATATGTGCCAATTATTACAAAAATCCTGTAATCATTAGTGGTTCAATCCTGAAGTTACAGCAGTAACCGGAGATTATCGATGGATCGTCAGCACCCGCCTTTAATTCTGCCTCGACGGCAGATTCTCCGAGGGTTATTAGGGACAACTGCCTTTGGCGTAACCTCACGCCTGTGGACAGGTTGTACACCCTCTTCTGAAACAGGTTCACCCAATAGCTCTACCACTTCTCCCTCAACAACCGCCTCAAGCAGTCCCAAAACATTAGCCCTGGGATTTATCTATGTAGGGTCCAAGGATGACTACGGTTACAATCAGGCCCATGCGGAAGGCAAAACAGGCCTCTCGAAACTTCCAGATGTGAAAACCCTGGAAGAAGCATCAGTTCCTGAAACCACCGCAGTCCAGGAAACCATGCGGAACATGATCAGCCAGGACGGGGCTACAGCGTTGTTCCCAACATCCTTCGGCTATTTCGACCCCCACATCCTGATTTTGGCCAAAGAGTTTCCAGAAGTGCAGTTCTTCCATTGCGGTGGACTCTATCAAGAGGGGAAGACTCCAAGCAATGTCGGCAGCTACTTTGGTTACATTGATGAAGCCCAATATATTGCCGGGATTGTTGCTGCCCATACCTCCAAGAGCGGTAAGTTAGGCTTCATTGCCGCCAAGCCCATTGCCCAGGTGTTACGGAACATCAACAGCTATACCCTGGGTGCCCGCAGCATCAATCCCAAGGTCAGCACCAATGTCATCTTCACGGGGGATTGGTCTCAGCCCGTGAAAGAAGCAGAAGCCGCCAACAGTCTCGCTGACCAGGGCGTGGATGTCCTCACCTGCCATGTGGATAGTCCCAAGATCATCATGGAAACTGCAGAAAAACGGGGCATCTTCTGCACGGGCTATCATGCTAATCAGGCCAATCTTGCTCCTAAAGGCTATTTGACTGGTGCAGAATGGGATTGGGCCAATATCTACACCCAGTACGCCAAGGACCTCCTGGCAGGTAAAACCCTGATGAATAATGGGATCGCCCATCTGGTTCGAGGTGGGCTCAAGGAAGGGTTTTGCAAGCTTTCGCCCTATGGAGCGGCAGTGACCGCCGCCGCCAAGACGGATGCCGATGCAGCCCAAGCCAAGTTTATGAATGGCAGTATGGTGATCTATAAAGGAGAGCTCAAGGATAATAGCGGCAAGGTCGTGATTCCGGCTGGGAAAGAGCTGACCCAGCAGGATATCGAACTGGAAAAGATGAACTGGCTGGTAGAGGGGGTCATCGGCAGCTTAAGTTAAGTTCACTTACGGAGTGCAGAGGCATCCTGGTGATCTGTTAGCTTCAGCCTTTTTCGCGGAGGAGGTTGGGAGGACGTGCGCCGTCCTCCGATCGCACTAGCAGGTTGAGAGAACCGCGTCAGATCCAGCACCAGCGGGGGATTTTGCCGAACTTCCCTAACACTTCACCCAGCCGACGACGTTCGGAAGGCTCCTGAGTTTTGTCGGCCAATCAGGGGGACGACACAGCCTCTGCCCCCAAGATCTGAAGCACAATAACCATAGTATTTGCAGATTGTGAAAATACTGTTACAATAATTTTCATAAAGATAACAATTCCCCTATAACCTAATGCGTTATTCCACCTACTCCCGTCTTAGAGCTGAGCAAGCATCTGCTAAAGTGGCTGTCTATGCTGAGGTGGCCCCCTCTCCTGAGCAGCACTTACGAAAGCAGCAGGTTACGATCGGCCTCCTAGCGATCGGGCTGAGTGCCTGGATTGCTTCCCTGGTAGGGTAATTGCTCCCAACCCTTGTTTGAAAAGCTGTTCTATCAAAATCGAGTTTCAAGTCTGACTATCATGCCTGATCGATAAGCCTGGCCATCTGTGGGGTCGGGCTTTTTTCTTAAACTATTGAGCTTTGTGATTAGTGATGTCCATTCAAGTTTACGGAATTCCCAACTGCGGCACCTGTAAAAAAGCATTCACCTGGTTGGAGCAACACGGGGTCGCATACGAGTTCATCAATACGAAAGAAACGCCCCCCACCCAAGCCCTGATTCAGGCTTGGGTAGAAGTTCTGGGTTCCAAACCAATGCGAAATACCTCCGGCCAATCCTATCGGGCTTTGGGCAGTGAGAGAGATAACTGGACCGACGCCCAATGGGTGGATGCATTCACCCAAGACGCCATGCTGTTGAAACGGCCCCTGTTTGTGAAAGATGGCACGGCAGTACTGGTCGGTTTCCGAGACAAGGATGAGGTGATTCGCCAGAAATTAGGTCTGTGAAAGCCTTTCTAGCAGGTACAACCGCGACTATCTAAACAAAGTCGGCTTTGCTGAATGCAAATATGAATTACCCTCATCCCCAACCCTTCTCCCGCAGGAGAAGGGAGCTAAAACTCTTGTTCCCTCTCCTTTGGGAGAGGGCTAGGGTGAGGGCTGCATAAGGTTCAAGCACGAAAATCATACTTCTATTCAGCAACGCCACAAAGTCCTTGTCAGCGGACTTGTCGGTTTGGGTAACCAGCTCCAGCCGCTTTTGTGCGGATAGCCGCGCCTTTAGTCACCAGGGTGACTAGAGTTCAACTCCAGATCGACTTGAGGGGCCATCCAGCCGGGGGTTGATAGGATTTATGTTCAGCCTTATTCAGCACTTTTGGGCAATTGACCGTCAGCACAGTACAGGGTGCATGATGCAGAACATAATTACTCACACTCCCCAAAATCATTTCCTGTAGTCCTGCATGCCCCCGCCGACCAAGCACGATCAAGTCAGCTTTCCAGAGCTTTGCAAATTCACAGATTGTATGCCCCGGTTGCCCAGACTGCTGGGTAAATTCAGTGGCCACTCCAGCCGCAGTTGCTTCATCTGTCAACGATCGCAGTAAGTTCAGCCCCTTCTCCTCATAAGCTTTCCACTGGTCTTCGTAAATCTTCCAAACTTTATTGTCCAGACTGGCATAGTATTCCATGCCCACCATTAACGGCACTTGAGGGCAGCCTTCCTCATCTGCCGTCAACACATGAAACACCATCAACTGACTGTTGAGGGCTTTAGCCATTGTCAGCGCTGCGTCAAAAACTTGCTGATTTGATTGAGATTGATCAACAGCCACCAGGATTTTTTCAAACATAGCTTTCACCACCGTTTGACTCAGATGATTAACTTTTTAATCCACCACGATCGCCTTCAAAGCTGCATCAGCCCCATCCAACGACTCCAATTCTACTCACCACCCTTAGCCTACTGGCAGCTCTGACTTACTCGACTGTTCTGCCAGAAGGCCAATTAATTGCTTCGCTTGAATGAAATGAACGAGCTATTCGAAAACCCGAAGAAGTTTGGTATTTTTCCCAACGCAGGACCGTTGCATCCGGCTCTCCTGAATTTACAGGAGCGGATTTCAAGGAGATCATTGAGGCGTCACAGCAAACTGAGAACTCACTAACATCGCGTATCCCGTACTTTGATAATATTTGGCTTTGTGAGAAATTTAGTAGTTACGTAGTAAAAGTCAAAGTTTCAAGACTAAATACTTAACTTACAGTCACACTCCTATAGCCGTAGCCATCTCGAATGTAGGCTAAGAGGCAGTCTCTTTCCAAGCAGAGGCTTAACCTCCTCCTCTTTCGTACCTCATAAGGAACTGCCATGGCTACGACCACTCCGCCTGATCGGTAATTCAATCAGGAACTCTGCCCCTGCCCCCAGCGCAGAATTACAGGTCAATTTCCCCCCATGTTTATCTACAACTACCTGATAGCTGATGGATAACCCTAAGCCAGTCCCTTTCCCAACTGGCTTAGTCGTAAAAAAGGGCTCAAATAGGCGTTGCCTGACCTGCTCAGTCATCCCTGGACCATTATCTGCAATTCGGATCTGTAACCAAAGATCCTCAACCAACCTGGTTTCAATGGTAATCGTACAGGGATTTTCGCAAATCTCTTGCGGCGATCGGTGATGATTAAATTCTTCCAGTGAATCAATAGCGTTGGAGAGAATATTCATAAAAACCTGATTGAGTTGTCCGGCATAACACTCAATTAAAGGCAATTGAGCATATTGCTTCACCAAATGGATACCGGGATGGCCAGATGTCTCTTTGAGACGATTTTGTAAAATCATCAAGGTGCTATCAATGCCTTCGTGAATATCCACAGGCTTGACATCTGCCTCATCCATGCGGGAGAAATTGCGCAGTGCCAGAACAATTTTCTGAATTCGATCGGCCCCCACTTTCATGGAATTCAGAAGTTTTGGTAAGTCTTGCTGGAGAAAATCAATATCGATCGCACTTGCTTCCGATTGAATCTCAGCAACCGGATCAGGGTAGTACTGTTGATAAAGTTTCAGCAGACTCAGCAGGTCATGCACATATTCCCCAGCATGGCTCAGATTGCCATAGATAAAATTAACCGGATTATTAATTTCATGGGCCACCCCTGCAACCAGTTGCCCCAGGCTAGACATTTTCTCAGTTTGCACCAGTTGCGCCTGAGTGTGTTGCAGTTCCCGCAGGGTCTGCTCCAACTCCTGCGCTTTTTCCCGCAACTGAGCTTCAGATTCCCTCAAGACAGCCTCTGCTTGTTTACGATCGGTGATGTCCATCAGCACCCCGTCCCAAACAATCTCCCCATTGTCTTGTTTTTCCGGACGTGAGGCAGCCTGCAACCATTTCACCTGCCCCGAAGGGGTCACCACCCGATGTTCCAACAACCAGGGTTGTAAGGTGCGGGCCGATCGGGCAATAGAGGTCTCTAGCTTCTCCCGATCATCTGGATGCACCATACCCAGAATAACCGCAGCATCCTGTTGAATCACCTCAGGGTCCACCTCATACAGGTCACGGCAGAAAGCACTGACATAGGGAAAATAGGTTTCCCCTTCTGCCGTCAGGCGAAACTGATAGATCATCCCCGGTACATTCGCCACCAATCGCTGAAACCGCGCTTCACTCTGCCGCAGAGCGTCTTCCATCTGCTGCCGCTCAGCAATTTCATCCTGCAGGCGTAGATTGGTCTGCTGGAGTTCGGCTGTGCGCGCCTGCACCTGTTGCTCCAGACTACAGTTAAGCTGATGAACTTGTTTCTGAAGCTGGTACTGGCCGATCGCCAGGGCAAAGTGGCTGATTAAGGTCTGCACCAGATCCAAATCAGCTTCCGTCCAATTGGAGGCCTGCCCGGTCTTATATTCTCGCCACGCAGCGAAAGATTTACGGGGCATTCTTTGCCGTTCATCTGGATCAAATTGTCCAGCCCACAATCTTTCCAGCTCAAATTCATGGCGAAACAAGGTCAGACATCCCAGAACCTGACGCCCATACTTCAGGGGCACAATCAAAATACTCCGGATAGACGTCGTTTTAAAGAAAGGCGCTAAAGAACGACAGCGATAATCCTGATAGAGATCCGGAATAATCCACAGATTGGCACGGGAGGTCTGCCGCTCTTCGCCATAGTGCATGGCCACATGCCAGATCTCATGTTCTTCCAGCGGTGCGTCCATTTCATCCGAGATGGGCGGTTGAGCCCCACAGGTAAACAACTCATTGGCATGGGGGGAATAGTTCGAAAGCAGATACAACCTTCCCCCAGCCCCATCTATCGCCGCCACCGCGCTTTCCAGAGCAGCCTGGAACGATGTAGTCGAAGCCAGGTGCAACAGGGTGGCAATCTGGTTGGTAATACTCTCCCGTCTAGCCTGTTGCTGCACCTGCTCCAGCAGCAACGCCTGGTTAATGGCCACCTCCAACTGGTCCACCACTATCTGCAGAAAGGCCAGATCGGCATCCGAAGTCATCCTGGGTTCAGAATGGTGGGCAACCAACAAGCCCCAGAGTTTTTGATCTTGAATAATGGGCACGACAATCGAAGACTCAACTCCCATGGCCCGCATATACTCAACATGACAGGGGTCAACCGGGCGGTAGCGCATATCTCCGGCTGCTTCTGCGCCGTCCTCAACCGTGGCCGCATCGGCCACACTCCAGCCCATCTGTTCCGCCGATAAATTGATAATCGATCGCTGTCGGACCTTGAGAAACAACTGCCGAGCATGATGGGGAATATCATCAGCCGGGAAGTGTAATCCCAACAAAGAAGGCAGCCGCTGCCGATGAATAGCTTCCGCAATCACAACCCCATGCTCATCGGGATGGAACTGATAAATCATGACCCGATCAATTTGCAGGAAGGCGCGAATCTCAGTAACAGCCGCTTCTAGAATCTCCTGTAGCTGAAGCGATCGACGAATCCGTGTAATCATCCGATGAAATAAGCTTTCTTGCTCAGACCAGGGTACCGAATTCCTTGCTTCAGGAGAAAATTTCATCTTAACTCATGAATAACCTCAAAACTTAGTATTCCCAAACATTCAGTTTTTTAACCTTTAAGATAAGATTTGTAAGAAATATGTGAAATATTTCTTTACGGCGTTTCGTCATCCAGCCGCCTTCGAGGGAACTCAGCCTCAAAGTCAGAAGGCATGCATTCCTTCACTTCGACCCGTAAGATATCCTATCGGAGAAGACAAACCGGTGCTCCCACTCGATCAAAATTACAGCTAAATCCAAGCAGCTTGCCTCAAAACAAGGCCTGAGGGGTAGTGCGTCAAACTGATGTGGGTCTGGTAGAGTAAGGAATCAACGATTCACCTACTCAAGCTATGGAATGTAAGCTCTGCGGTCATTCTAAGACTCACAAGCATGGCAAGATGCCGAATGGGCATCAACGCTACTTTTGCCTGGGGTGCCAACAAACCTTCTCAGAGAGTTTTGACACCCTCTACTACTACCGTCACGTCAGTCCAGAGCAAATTCAACAAGTCCTGCAAGCTCACAGTGAGGGCACCAGTTTACGAGGGATTAGTCGGATTAGCGGGTTAGCTTATAACACGGTAGTGAGTATTATTCGACGAGCGAGTAGCAAAGCTCAACTCATCCACAATCAGGAGGTGGCTCAAGTTGAAACCGAGGAGGTGAGTGCTGATGAGATGTGGTCCTTTGTGCAAAAAAACAGAAGCAATGTCTGCCCCTAGAATTAGACTTGGGAGACTGTTGGGTGGGGTTGAGTTTAGCCAATAGCAGTGGGCTGATCTTGGCGGCCCGTGTGGGAAAGCATACGGATGAGTTGATTGAAGAACTGATGGTCACAACGGAAGGAAAAACGGAGTGCAAACAGTGGAATAGCGATGATTGGGGAGGGTATGAACGAGTCCTTCCACCAGAAATTCATCATCACATTGGTAAGGATAAAACCCAACGATTAGAGAGAACCAATGGTATTATCCGGCAACAAACAGGACGGTGGCATCGACGGCAAAACAAGTTTGGCAAGGTGTGGGAGCAAACGAAGGTGACTACACGATTGGTTGTCAGTTATTTCAATTGGATTTGGCGGCATAGCCGATTCAAAACAACTGCGGCTCAACGAGCAAACTTGGCAGCAGAGCCTTGGACTTGGCAAGACTTCGCAACTTATCCAACAATTATTTGATGCACAACCTTCAGTACCTCTGTACTGTTTTCGGTTGAGGATACGGGCATTGGTATTGCGGCTACCGACCTGCCGAAGCTATTTCAGCCCTTTGTGCAAGTGGATAGTAGCTTAAGTCGTCAGTATGGGGGAACAGGGCTGGGGCTGGCACTCGTCCGGCAGATTGCGGAACTCCATGGTGGCAATGCAACAGTGCAGAGTGAGTTAGGTCAGGGCAGTTGTTTTACGGTGCGGATTCCAGAGCCCTTTTGCCCCATCACCTGCACCATGGCCCGGATATTTACGGCTACCCCACCCACCGATGTCCCATCAGAGCAAATTCCCATCAATGGTGCTCCTGTCATGGCCCCAGAGGTTTCCCCCACCCTGGAAAAGCCAGCCCTATCTCCGTTGATTCTCCTGGCAGAAGACAATGAAGCTAATGTGGAAACCCTCGTCAGCTACCTGGAAACCCAGAATTATCGCCTGATTCGGGCCAGTGATGGCCAGGAAGCGATCGACCTGACCCGAACTCACCACCCAAACCTGATCTTGATGGACATTCAGATGCCAGGAGTGGATGGACTAACTGCCATCCGCCAGCTTCGCGCCCACCCAGATTTTGCCCAGATCCCGATCATTGCCCTGACAGCTCTGGTCATGACCGGCGATCAGGAAAAGTGCTTGGCCGCAGGGGCCAGTGAGTATTTGGCCAAGCCCGTTTCACTCAAACAGCTAAAGGTGATGATCCATCAACTGTTGCAACGATAAATACTTTTTGGCTTTGCTGAATGCAAATATGAATTACCCTCATCCCCAACCCTTCTCCCGCAGGAGAAGGGAGCTAAAACTCTTGTTCCCTCTCCTTTGGGAGAGGGCTGCATAAGGCTCAAGCACGAAAATCATACTTCTATTCAGCAACGCCTACTTTTTTAGGCATGGGGACTCCCTGATGCGGTGGGGAATAATAGGGGCATAGAGTTCTGCAGGCTTGATTACAGGTTCCGGGGTAGCCCAATCTCAAACCGATGACAATGACATGGAAACCTACGATCGTTCGCAACCCTTTGATGGTCCCGCCTGACAGATCCGTGCGAGCAACGATCGCCCAGATGGGGCGGCTCGATCGTTTGACACCGTACCAGAGCAGTCCACCCTGTCAAGTTCCTTTCGAGAAAATTGCAGCCACCCTCCCTGGGATTATCTATACTGTCATCCAACACACGAATGGAACCACAGAAGACATCTCTGGTTCCATGGAATTTACCTATACTAGTCCGATCGTAACGGAGATTTTAGTCTGTCAGGAAAATCCTGGAAATACATGGGGTAAATTCTCGATTTCGAGTCTTTACCATTAGGAGACAACGGTTCATGTTGAATTGCCTGTAACAGGATAGTAGTTATGACGATGCCTTCTGTTCTAGTGATTGACGACGAGCCCGATAACCTGGATGTGATTGAGGCCCTCCTGTTTGGTTTTGGTTATGAGTTGCACTACGCTCCCAATGGCCAGTCGGCCATCGCATCTCTGGACCTGTTTCAACCGGATGTCATTTTACTGGATGTGATGATGCCCGGAATGAATGGGATTGAAGTCTGTCGCCGCATTAAAGCTATGCCCAAGTGGGAGTCCGTGCCCATCATCATGGTGACTGCCCTGAGCAGCAAAGAAGACCTGGCCAGATGTTTAAGTGCCGGGGCCGATGACTTTATTAGTAAACCAGTCAATAGTTTGGAACTCCGATCAAGAGTGCGATCGATGTTACGCATCCATCAGCAATATCAGCAACTGGAAACCTTCAACGCTACTCTGGAAGAAACGGTGCAGCAACGAACAGCCCAGTTGCACACCATGATTTTTCAGGATGCGCTCACCCAGTTGCCCAGCCGCACTTTCCTGTTGCAAAAGTTAGCTGAGGTTTTGCAATCTGGGGCCTCCTCTTTCGCTGTCGTTTATCTGGACTGTGATCAGTTCAAGTTAGTCAACAGTTCTCTGGGCCATGGGGTCGGCAATCAATTGCTGCTGGCGATCACAGAACGGTTACAGGATCATCTCCGTCCCGGTGACGTGTTAGCGCGGATGGGTGAGGATGAGTTTTGCTTTTTACTCCATCAGATTGCTGACAAGAATGCCTTAGAGGCTTTCATCCAGACCATTCTTCAAAGCTTTCACACCTCGTTTGTGGTTGCAAATTGTGAAATCTTTATGACGGCCTGTATGGGTATTGCCCTGGGTAATTCTGGGTATCAACAGCCAGAAGAGCCTTTGCAAGATGCGGATACCGCCATGTACAGAGCCAAACTTCGTGGTAAGGGCTGCTATCAAATCTTCGATCGCCAGATGTCTCTGGCCATGCTGAACCGTCTGACCCTGGAGAATGATTTGCAGCGGGCGTTGGAACAACAAGAGTTTGTCGTCTACTACCAACCCATTATCAATCTGCAAACCGAAAAAATTTCTGGGTTTGAAGCCCTGATCCGCTGGCGGCATCCCGTGCGGGGCATGGTGTCTCCTGGTGAATTTATCCCCTGTATGGAAGAAACGGGGCTGATTGTGCCCGTTGGCCTGGTTGTGCTGAAACAAGCCTGTCAACAACTACTTGTCTGGCATCAGCAGGGTTGGACTGATCTGACCATGAGTGTGAATCTTTCGGCGCGCCAATTTGCTTGCCCGACGCTCCTAGCGGATATCGATCGCGTGCTCGCAGAAACGGCCATCAATCCTGCTCGCTTGAAACTGGAAATTACTGAAAGTGCGATTATGGACAATGCTCAGACTGCAATCGCCCTGACGGAACAGTTGCGATCGCGCCAAATTCAAATCAGCATTGATGATTTCGGGACAGGATATTCTTCCCTCGGTTATCTACATCGGTTTCCGGTAGATGCGCTGAAGATCGATCGCTCGTTTGTCAATCAGATTCAGGCAGGAAACTGTGACTATCAGGTTGTCAACACAATTATTGCT
The DNA here is from genome assembly GCF_001939115.1 of Leptolyngbya sp. 'hensonii'. GTDB lineage: Bacteria > Cyanobacteriota > Cyanobacteriia. The sequence goes on from NZ_MQTZ01000047.1 coordinate 84,910, forward strand.
CTGAGCCAGCAACTTAAACTTGCCGTAATTGCTGAAGGGATTGAAACCCCTGAACAACTGCAATGGCTACAACAATTGAGCTGTGAATTTGGGCAGGGTTATTTATTTTCTAAACCCCTTGCAGGAGATGACATTGAGCAACTTTATCTCCAAGAATTCTTCTCAAATTAGGAACAAGATAGAACAACCTTATTTTCCAAAAGAATGCCATAACAATCTCTTTATAGATCACTCTAACAGTCACAACTGGATGCCTGGAGAATGTGATTTTAAGGGTATAAACTTTCACTACGTAATGCTGTCCAGGCTCCTTCAGTCGAGGATAATGTAGGGAACTCAAGTTTTATTCCCTGGCTTAAAGTTTTTTCATGTTTTCTTAATCATCGTTGATTCAGCGCCATCCTCTAGAAGTCTCCTACCCTGTCAGAAGAAACGGGCTGTTTTATGGATAACCAGGTTTTGCCTACTCTTTTACTGATTGATGATTGTGCTGAAGATCGGCTGACCTACCACCGTTTTCTGGAGCAGGGCAGTTTCTCTGCTTACCGTATTGTCGAATGTGAAACCGCTGCGGAAGCGATTCGTTCGTGTCAGCAAAGCATTCCTGATGTGGTGTTGCTGGATCTAAATCTGCCTGATGGCCATGGCTTGGAGGTGCTGCAAGAAATCAGAAGTCATCTGCCAGCTACCCGCATGGCCATCATCATTCTGACCGGGCAGGAAGATGTAAGTACCGCCATCCGAGCTATGAAAGCAGGGGCACAGGACTACCTGACTAAGGACCGGCTCACGGCGGGTGCCCTGCAGCGGGCCATTGAGGAGGCTGTGAGTCAGCTCGATCGGAACAGGCCCTGCGTCCAGGCTCAGGACTGCCCTCGCCAGATTACCTATGAGCAGTTCCAGAGCGAACTAGCCCAACGAGAACAGGCTGAACTGGCCCTGCACCAGAGTGAGCGCACCCTCAAGCTCTTTGTGAAGTATGCGCCTGCTGGTATTGCCATGCTCGATCGCAACCTGTGCTACGTGATGGCCAGCCAGCGCTGGATCGAGGATTATCAGCTTGGTTCCATCCTATCCGTGGTGGGGAGATCGCACTACGATATCTTTCCGGAGATTCCAGAACGCTGGCAGCAAATTCATCAGCGCTGTCTGGCCGGGGCGATCGAACGCTGTGAAGAGGATTTGTTTGAGCGGGCCGATGGCACTCAGCAATGGATTCGCTGGGAAGTTCGGCCCTGGTACACCATTACCCAGGAGATTGGGGGCATCATCATTTTCTCGGAAGATATCACCGATCGCAAACGGGCAGAAATAGCCCTACGAGACAGTGAAGAACGGCTGCGATTGACTCTGACTGCAGCCAAACAGGGACTCTATGATGTCAATATCGCCACTGGGGAAGTCATCGTCAACCCTGCCTATGCCCTGATGCTGGGGTACGATCCGGCAACGTTTCAGGAAACGGCTGACCGATGGGTCAAGCGGCTGCATCCTGACGATCGAGAACAGGCGGCTGACCTCTATCGCGCCTATGTGGCTGGAGAAATTCCAGAGTACCGATCGGAATTTCGCTTACAGACTCAAACTGGAGATTGGAAATGGGTACTGTCCCTGGGCAAGATCGTGGACTGGGATGCAGAGGGCAAGCCATTACGCATGCTGGGGACCCATACCGATATTACCAATCGCAAGCAGGTGGAGGTTGCCTCTCAACAGGCTTACCAGACCCTGGAAACCCTGGTCGCTGAACGCACTGCCGAGTTATCCCAACTGAATCACCGCCTGTCCCAACTGGCTGCGATCGTGGAATCCTCCAACGATGCCATTATCAGCAAAACCCTGGAGGGAATCATTACCAGTTGGAACCCTGGTGCTGAAAAGCTGTTTGGCTATACGGCTGCAGAAGCGGTGGGCCAATCGATCATGATGTTGATTCCTGCCAATCTGCAGGCGGAAGAAAGTCATATTCTGGAGCAACTCCATCAAGGCCGCGAGATCGGACAATATGAAACTGTGCGCCAGCGTAAAGATGGCCAGCAAATTGAGGTTGCCCTCTCCATTTTTCCGATTAAAGATGCAGAGGGCAACATCACGGGTGCGGCCAAAATTGCCCATGATATTAGCGAACGGAAACGCACTGAAGTGGCCCTGGCCCAATATGCCCGTGAAGTTGAGGATCTCTATAACAATGCCCCCTGCGGCTATCACTCCCTCGCCCCGGAGGGGCGATTCATCCGGGTGAACGAGACCGAACTGAAGTGGTTAGGCTATAGCCGAGAAGAAATGATCGGCAAACCCCTCATCGATTTTTTTACGCCAGCCAGCCGTTCCGCTTCCTTCCAGGACTATCCAGCCTTCCAGAAGCAGGGCTGGGTCAAAAATCTGGCCTATGAGATGGTCTGTAAAGATGGCACCATTTTGCCAGTGCTGATCAGTGCCACTGCGGTCATGGATGCAGAGGGTAAGCATTTATATAATCGAGCCACACTCCTGGATATCCGGGATCTCAAGCAAACCGAAGCCCAGCTCCGCAGCCTCTCCGATCGTCTGGTCCTGGCCCTTCAGGCTGGGGCGATCGGGTCCTGGGAATTGACTCCAGATGGCCAGGGTCACTGGGATGCCCGCATGTATGAACTCTATGGTCTGCCACCAGCCGAACAGCCTCCAGAACTTCAGGACTGGCTGAATCTGATTCATCCTGACGATCGGGCTGAAGTTGAGGCAGTCCATGAAGCTGCAATTCAAACTAACCAGGACATCGATATCGAGTTCCGAGTGATTCATCCCGACGGCAGCATCCACTTTATTAAAGCCTGTGTGTTGCTGCAGCACAATGAGCAGGGTCTGCTCTCCCGCATGATTGGCATCAACTACGACATCACCGATCGTAAACAGGCAGAAGCCCAACTCCAACAAACCAATGAGCAATTAGCGCTTAACAATCTGGAACTGGCACGGGCTACCCGCCTCAAAGACGAATTTCTGGCTAACATGAGTCATGAACTCCGAACTCCCCTCAACGCCGTTTTGGGTATGTCGGAAGGGCTGCAGGATGGGATTTTTGGGTCCATAAATGAGCGGCAGGCTCAGGCGATCAGCATCATTGAGAGTAGCGGCAGACATTTGCTGGCCCTGATTAACGACATCCTCGACCTGGCAAAAATTGAATCGGGCAAACTGGAACTGGAATCCAGTGACGTTTTCATCCCTAACCTCTGTGACATGAGTCTGACCTTTGTGCGCCAGATGGCGGCCCAGAAAAAAATTCAGCTCAAAAGCTGCGTCCCTGCAGGTATTGGCTCCATTCAGGGCGACGATCTTCGCCTGCGCCAGGTACTGATCAACCTACTCAGCAACGCCATCAAGTTTACGCCCGACGGAGGGGCGGTCACCCTGGAGGTGGCAAGAGCCTGTAGCCCTGGCCAAGACTATGGAGCTGTTCTCTCTCCCCTTTCCTCCAGCAAGCCTTGCATCGGCTCCTCCTACCTTTACTTTTCGATTACCGATACAGGCATTGGCATTGCCCCAGCAGATCTGGAAAAGCTCTCTCAGCCTTTTGTGCAGGTGGATAGCAGCCTCAGCCGACGATATAGCGGCACCGGCTTGGGGCTATCGCTGGTGCGTCGGATCGCAGAGTTGCATGGTGGGGACGTTCGGGTTCGCAGCCAGTTAGGGCAGGGGAGTTGTTTCACCGTTCGCATCCCCGATCGCGTCTATCTCCATGAACCGGAGATGCTGCAGGTCCCTTCACCTACTGAGCCATCCGCTGAAATCCTCCCCAATGCATCAACTCCGGAGAGGCCAGCCTCCTCCCAACTCATTCTGCTGGCAGAAGACAACGAAGCCAATGTGGAAACCATTGCCAGTTACCTCGAAAGCTGGAATTACCCCCTCATTCTGGCCAGCAACGGGCAGGCGGCGATCGACCTGACCCAAAAGCACCACCCGGACCTGATCCTGATGGACATTCAAATGCCTGGAGTCGATGGGTTAGAAGCCATCCGCCAGATCCGACAAAATCCAGAGTTTGCCAAAGTGCCCATCATTGCACTGACGGCCTTAGCCATGGCTGGCGATCGGGAAAAAACTCTGGCTGCAGGCGCAACCGAGTATCTGGCCAAGCCAGTCTCCTTCAAGCAGTTAGAAAGCCTGATTCATCACCTGCTGGCGGAGCGACCGATATAAAACCAAACACCCGTAGGGATTGCATTGTTCCCCACAGTAGTTCAACTGCTTGAAGACTTTGGACCTCTGGTCTTAAGCCTTGAGCACATCCTGGAACTGTGATTTCACCCGATCGTATTCTGCTTCCAACTCCGCCACCTGAGCTTCAATGCCCTCTAGCTTCCCTTGCGCTACCCCATCCTCCAGGGTTTGACAAAGGACTGATAATCCATGCGCCTTCAAAGACGCACTACTGGATTTGAGCGAATGGGCCGCCCGTTGTAAAGATTTTGGATCTAGCGTGGCGATTGCCCGGTGCATCAATTGCACCAATTCATCCCCCACTTCAACAAAAGTCTTCACCAGTTCAGCCAGAAAAGCCTGTTGCACCTCTGGCTCACTTCCGGCTAACTGTTCCACAAACTCCATCAGAGCAGGTCGATCGACTGCCGGTTCAGGGTCTGGGAGGGCCAGCCTGGCAGATTGAAGATGACACTGACAGAGAACTTGGGCCAGTTCTTTCGCCTGAACAGGCTTGCTGATATAACTGTCCATTCCAGCCTGCAAACATTGCTCCCGATCGCCCTGCATCGCATTGGCCGTCATGGCAATAATCTGAGGCTTGCTCCAGTCAGGCGGTGGCTCTTGGCCTGCCCCCGTCCACATCAACTGAATCTGTCGGGCTGCCTCCAGCCCATCCATTTCTGGCATCTGCACATCCATCAAAATCACATCGTAGGGCTGTAGCCTCAGCATCTGCAACACTTCCAGCCCATTGGCAGCCATGTCGGCCCGATATCCCATGCGCTGCAACAGATGCAACGCCACTTTTTGATTCACGATGTTATCTTCTGCCAGCAAGATACGTAAGGGACATCTGGCTGAGACCTCTGGATCAATCAGCGCTGGAACTGCAGGGACAGCGCTTGCCCGATCGCCCTGCTGGGTTAAAACCTGAGAGAGGATCTCACAAAGCTGGGACTGCTTCACAGGTTTATTCAGGTAGGCTGCGAGGTGAATCCCTGGCACCTGCGATCGAGATTGAGCCAGGGAGGTGAGCATGATCACAGGCAATTGGCGATGGACCGGATGCTGAGCGATTGCCAGCGCCAGATTAATCCCATCCATTTCTGGCATTTGCATATCTAGGATGGCCAGATCAAACCTGGGCGATCGGTCCAGAACCTGTAACGCTGCCTTGCCCGAATCAGCCGTTTCTACAACCATACCCCAGGATTCCACCTGCAACTTCAAAATATTCAAATTCGTGCCATTGTCATCCACAATCAACAGCCGTTTCCCCTGCAAGGGCACCATGTAGGGATTGACCACCGGTCGCTGCAGCGTCGCTTCCCCCTGAATCGTAAAGAAGAAAGTCGATCCCTGACCGGGTTGACTGTTCACCCAGATCCAACCCCCCATCATCTCTGTTAAGCGCTGGCTGATCACCAGTCCCAGGCCGGTGCCCCCGTATTTGCGTGTTGTGGAGGCATCCACCTGACTGAAGGGCTGGAACAATCGATCGAGACGATCGGCTGGAATCCCCAGTCCTGTATCTTTTACTGCAAACTGAATCTCATATAAAGATGGGGTTCCTGCGCGATTGATTGGCTGTGCTGTGAGGGAGATCAGCACTTCTCCCCGCTCCGTAAATTTAATCCCATTGCTAATCAAATTAACCAGAACCTGCCGGAGTCGGGTCACATCCCCTAGCAAATACTCAGGTACAGATTGGTCAATGAGATATAACAGTTCAATTCCCTTTTCTGCTGCTTTAGCGGCGAGCAGGTCCAGTGCTCCTTCAACACAATCTCTCAGGCTAAAGGGCTGCTCCTCTAGCTCCAATTTACCAGCTTCAATCTTAGAGAAATCTAGAATGTCATTAATTACTGTGAGCAAAGCGTCTCCAGCGTTCCGGGTAGTTTCAACAAAATCCCGTTGTTGAGGCGTTAGCGGGGTATCCAGCAGCAACCCAGTCATGCCAATAATGGCATTCATCGGGGTCCGAATTTCATGGCTCATGACAGCCAGAAACTCACTCTTTGTTCGGTCCGCCTGCTCCGCCAGCTTTTTAGCTGATTCTAACGTTTGATTGAGCAAGACCGCCTGTTGCATTTGCTCCTGCAAGCGCATTTCAGCCTGCTTCCGCTTAGTGATATCCTGGTAGGTGCCCAGCAGAGCTACAATCTGATTCTGCTCATTTTTCAGCGGCACAATCACCGTCTCGCAAATGCCCTGGCTCTTATCCTTGCGCTTAAACTGCACTTCCCCAGACCAGTGTCCTTGATAAATCACCCTATTGACTACTTGCGGCAGGGTAATGCTGTTCTGAGCTGCTTTAATTTGATTGATACTTTTACCCAGAATTTCGGCTTTGGTCCAACCAAACATCCGTTCCGCAGCGGGATTCCAATCGACGATCGTGCCATCTAAATGGGTCAATACCAGCCCATCATGGCTATATTCAAAAACTAGAACCTGCCGTTGTAGGGCAATCTCAGTCTGTTTCTGATACTGACACAACTGTTCCAACCGCTTCAGGTGGTGCCGCAATTCCAACTGGGAAACCACCTGATGGGCCAGGGTAATCAGAGTCTGTTGCTGCAGCGCATTCAGGGTTCTGGGAACCTGGTCAATCACACACAACGTCCCAATTGCATGGTTTTCTGGCGTAATCAGGGGAGCCCCAGCATAGAATCGAATTTTTGGGTCAGCCGTGACAAGGGGATTATCCTTGAATCGCCCATCCTGATGGGTATCCGTGACCACAAAGAGGTCCCGCTGCAAAATCGCATGGGGGCAAAAGGCAACATCTCGGCTGGTTTCTGTGGTGTCCAGTCCCACTTTAGATTTAAACCATTGCCGATGGGTATCGATCAGACTAATCAGGGCAATCGGAACCTCACAGATGAGGGAGGCTAATTGCGTCAGTTCGTCGAAACCAGCCTCTTCAGGGGTGTCTAGAATCGAATACTTCTGCAAAGCCTGCAGTCGTTCGTCTTCATCGTCTGGGAAAGGGGCCACTAACATTTCAGAGGTCTCCAGTGGAACTGGCTATGGAACGATCGACAATCCCTCAGTTTGCTCACCTCTGTGAAAGGCTAGAGATGAACCTTATGAAATATAAACAAACTGTTGCGCCAATATAAACTAAATGTTAGGTCTGCCCCACTGGCCGTGAGATCATTCCAGCTTCTGGGTATATATAAGGGTGCAGCACAGAGTGCGACTTATAGATGTACCCATAAATACATTCAGCCTCCTTGCTTGCAAATATAGCCTGTAACGCCTGGACATACATAAGGCATTCGGCACAATTCCAAATTCAGTGGGTCTTAAGTTCATGAGCGCTGCCACCCCCAATTACGAAACTGCCAGATTAGAGGCCCTGTATCAGTATCAGATCCTGGATACCAGTGCAGAATCAGCCTTTGACGATTTAACAGAGCTGGCAGCTCAAATCTGCCATACGCCGATCGCCCTGGTTAGTCTGGTGGATGTCGATCGTCAGTGGTTCAAGTCCAAGGTTGGGATCGAAGCCTCGGAAATTCCCAGGGAAAAAGCTTTTTGTGCCCAGGCAATTCTACAAGCGGAGCCCCTGATCGTTGAAGATGCGCTGGCAGACGATCGGTTCGCCCAGAATATCCTGGTTACCGGTGATCTCCAGATCCGGTTCTATGCTGGCATCCCCCTAATCACATCCCAAGGATTTCGCCTGGGGACGTTCTGTGTTCTCGATCACAGCCCTCGACAACTCAACCCCCAGCAGATCAAGGCCCTTCAATCCCTGAGTCGGCAGGTGATGAGTCAGTTGGAGTTGCGCCGTAGTCTAATCGAACAGCAATGGGTTAAGGAATATAACAGCTACATTGTCAGCGCCGCTCCTACCCTTATCTGTGGCATTGCCACCGATGGCACCACTAACTCCATTAATCAGGCAGTAACACAAGTTACGGGATACAGTGCCCAGGAATTGATTGGCCAAAATTGGTGGCAGATTTTCTACCCCGGTGAAGAATATCAGCAGGTGGAGCAACTATTCCAAGACTTTGAAATGGGCCAGGTGATTGATTATGAAATGACGCTGACCACCCGGACTGGACAGAAGCGTGTCATTTCCTGGAATTCAGTCAACCGCTGGGATGAAAAGGGAGCGTTGATTGAGGTCTTTGGTATCGGAGTCGATGTCACCGCTCGCAAACGGGCTGAGGAGGCCCTGCGACAACAGGCCCGCCGGGAGTTGCTGGTGGCTGAAATGACCCGCCGCATCCGGCAATCCCTCGACCTGGACGAAATTCTCAACACCACGGTGACCGAGGTGCGACAATTTCTACAAACCGATCGGGTTCTCATTTTCCGATTCGAACTGGATTGGAGTGGGGTGGTGGTGGTTGAATCAGTTGATGGGATCTGGCCCGCCATTTTAGGGGCCAGAATTGATGATACTTTCTTCAAAGACGCCCAGCGCCGCAAAACCTATGAACAGGGCCGCATTCTGGCGGTAGAGAATATTGACAATTCTGGGCTGTCTGCCTGTCACATTGGTTTACTGCAGCAGTTTCAGGTCCAGGCTAATCTGGTCGTGCCAATTTTGCGAGAGGAGAAATTGTGGGGCCTGCTGGTGGCCCATCACTGTTCCACCTCCCGGGAGTGGCAACAACTGGAGATCAACCTGCTGCGACAACTGGCAGCCCAGGTAGAAATCGCTACCCAACAATCCCAGCTCTATCAACAGGCCCAACTGGAACTGGCTGAGCGCAAATGGGCTGAGCAAAAAATCCGGGAACAGGCGGCTCTGCTGGATGTCACGACAGATGCAATTCTGGTGCGGGATCTCAATCATCGGGTTTTGTTTTGGAATAAGGGCGCAGAACGCCTCTACGGATGGACCCAGGCAGAAGCCCTCAACCGCTGTGCTAACGAATTACTGTATTTGGAAGTACCAGAGATCGCCACGATCGTCTATCAGACGGTACTTAGCCAGGGAGAATGGCAGGGTGAGCTCCAACACATCACGAAGAAGGAACAAGAGATTGTGGTGGAAAGCCGCTGGACCCTGGTGCGGGATCTGGCGGGCCAGCCCAAATCGATTTTGATGGTGAATACGGACATTACCGAGAAAAAACTCCTGGAACGGCAGTTTTTGCGATCGCAACGGTTGGAAAGCATCGGCACCCTGGCCGGTGGGATTGCCCATGATTTGAATAATGTGCTGGCTCCTATTCTCATGTCGGTACAGCTCCTAAAGATGCAAACCACCAGCGATCAGGGTCGTCAGTGGTTGGAGGTTTTGGAAGGGAGTGCCAAGCGGGGCAGTGAGCTGATCAAACAGGTCCTTTCCTTTGCCCGCGGCCTGGATGGAGAACATGGCGTTTTGCAAATTCGGCACCTGATTTCGGAAATCAGAAAAATTGTGGAGGAAACCTTTCCCCGCTCCATTCAAATTTGCCTGAACGTGGCTCCCAATCTACGCGCCGTCTGTGGAGATGCAACCCATCTCCACCAGGTACTGATGAACCTCTGCGTCAACGCTCGAGATGCCATGCCCGAGGGGGGAAAGCTGAGCATTACCGCCGAAAATCTGATTCTGGGTGAACAGGATGCCCGTCTCCACATGGATGCTAAAGCTGGAGCCTACGTGGTAGTAACCGTGAGCGATACCGGTACTGGCATCCCCGCTGAGTTGTTGGACCGAATTTTCGAGCCGTTCTTTACCACGAAAGAATTAGGCAAAGGCACCGGGTTGGGGCTCTCGACCGCGATCGGAATTATTAAAAGCCACAAAGGATTTATCGCAGTCTCCAGTCACCCCGGCAAAGGAACTGATTTCAAAGTGTTTCTACCGGCTGTCGAAGCAACCTCGGAATGGATTGCGGAAACCCAGGATTTACCTCGCGGACGGGGCGAGCTAATCCTCATCGTGGATGATGAAGCCGCCATTCGAGAGATTGCCGGTAATTCTCTCAAGGCTTTCAACTACCGGGTACTAACGGCCAATGACGGAATTGAAGCGATCGCCCGCTATGCCGAACATCGAGAGAAAATTCATTTGGTGCTGGTAGACATGATGATGCCGCTGATGGATGGGGCCACGACCATTCGGGCCTTAAAGAAGCTGTATCCCCAGGTTAAAATCATTGCCTCCAGTGGGCTAGTTGCAGGGTCGCAACTCCCGGAAACCGGGACTTCTGGGACAGAGGGTTTTCTTGCCAAACCCTACACCACCCAGGAGTTGCTTCAGGCCATTTACAATGTTCTAAAAGTAGGATCTTGAGCATCACGGTGGGGCCAAGAGTTGGACTTTTCGGCGTTGCTGAATAGAAGGATGATTTTCGTGCTTGAGCCTTATGTAGCCCTCTCCCTAGCCCTCTCCCAAAGGAGAGGGAACAAGAGTTTTAGCTCCCTTCTCCTGCGGGAGAAGGGTTGGGGATGAGGGTAATTCATATTTGCATTCAGCAAAGCCGACTTTTCAACCATGCTTTCAATAGGATTTGACGATCAGTAAACAATTCCGATCGTCACTAGTGCGCCTGTAGCTGATCTGATCGGCGATTTTTTGCATGATTCTCAATCCCCGCCCGCGAGACCCCTCATTCTCTTCCAGTTCAGGCATTTCACGCAATTTTTCCTCCAGATTGAAGGGTACTCCGCAATCCCAGATCCGAATTTCAATCCTTTGAGGAAACCGGATGGCTTCAATCAGAATCGGTGTTTCTGGAGGGAGGGATTTGTGCGCATACTCCACAGCATTATCAAACCCCTCTTTTAGGACAGTCTGGCATTGCCACCAAATCACCTTATTGGAAATAGGAGGCTGATTCAGCTCTTCAAACCAGGAAAGGACTTGAGCTGAAGCTGCAGGATCCGTATTCACTTGTAGATTGATTTTCTTCAACACCTGATTTGTCCGCAGATTAATACCCTAATATGATGGTCTTCGATTGGCTCACTCTCTTAAGGCAGTTTTCAGCCTAATGAACCCAGGAGGACAGGGTTATCCTGACATGGGAACTCCTGATTTCTCTGATTCCTGGGCCCACGAAATTAACTGTCATTGTGCTGAGTCTATTGTTTGATCTTGCCCAGTTGAAGGCAATTTCACCTCAACCCAATCTTTCCTTATTAGAGCATCCCGTCTTCCAGAGCCCTCCTTATCATCCTCGCAGTGATAGCAAGATCCTTACGGTTGGTCAGCGGATTGATCTGAATAGAACCTGCTTACGTACTCTTCCAGACCAAATCCATCGTAATTTGCACACATCCTGATCTAAAATTTTAAGTGTTTTCACTGTTGAAGCCCGAAGGCTGCCTGCGTGTTTCGACGATTTGGGGATTGGCATCGTTTAAGTGTTCTTGCGGATCAACTTTGGGCCTCAGTTCGTTCATTTAAAGCCCTGCTATGTTTCAGATTTTGATTATTGATGATAACTCTGTCAATCAGCTTCTCTTAGCAAGAACGTTGAAAAAACAGGGCTATCAAGTCACCACCGCTAATGACGGAGAAGAAGGGCTTGCTCTGGCATTTGCACTACATCCGGCCCTGATTATTTGTGATTGGATAATGCCCAAAGTCGATGGGCTGGAGGTCTGTCGGCGAATCAAGGCCGATCCAACCCTGTCCACCACATTCTTTATCTTGCTTACCTCCAGGGGCGATGTCGAAGATCGGGTACAAGGATTGGATACCGGGGCCGATGATTTCTTAACAAAGCCCTTTGAAATGAATGAGCTGAAGGCACGGGTGAGAGCTGGTCTCCGCATTTACCAGCTCACCCAGGATTTGAAATCTAAAAATCAAAACCTGGCTAAGCTCACTCGCAATTTGCAACGCCAGCAGAAGATCCTTGAGGAGGAACTCTCAGAGGCGGCTGCTTATGTGCAGTCCCTTCTGCCCGCACCGATCAAAGGAGCCCTCACCATTAACACTCGCTTTATCCCCTCGCGGCAACTGGGCGGAGACTGTTTTGATTATTTCTGGCTGGACCCCGATTTTCTCGTGATCTACCTGATCGATGTGTCAGGTCACGGGCTGGGGGCAGCCTTGCCTTCCGTGGCTGTTTTGAATCTTCTCCGATCGCAAGCCCTGGAAAGTGTTAACTTCTACCAACCCAATCAGGTGTTGCAAGCCTTAAATGAAAACTTTCAGATGGATAATCAAAACGCCAAGTACTTGACCATTTGGTATGGGGTCTATAATCGTACCGATCGGCAACTGATCTATGCCAATGCTGGGCATCCCCCTGCTGTTCTCATTTCTACAGCTCCCGATCGGGCGCTCCAGGTAAGGTCATTGCGAGATTCCAGCATGCCGATCGGCATACTACCTGACACGCGCTATGACAATTATTACTGTGATATAGGGCCAGACAGTGTCCTGTATGTATTTAGTGATGGGGTTTATGAATTTCTCCAGCCGGATGACACCATTTTCGGTCTACCAGACTTTCTGGATCTCCTGGTCCATTGCAGTCAGAGGGTCCAGGAAAACGGGGACCTCATCCTGCAACAGATTCTGGAACAGATTCAGTACCTGAATGGGGGGAGTGTCTTTGAAGATGACTTTTCCTTGATACAGGTTAACTTTGGATAAGGGATACGTAACCAAACTCTTTCTCCTCAACAGCAGCCCTCTATGGATACTCCCCGCTGGCAACGCGGCCAGTTTCTCCGCAGAACGGTAACCTCTGTCAGCAGGCCGCCTTACAGAAAGCATCGTGCTTGTCTCAGCTTGAGACAATATCAGCTTCATCGCCATCGCCAGCAGATTGCATTGATTGAGCTGGCCAAAAATCACGCTTTCTACCAGGGGGATCTGACCAGTGCTTTACAGACGCTCACCCGCACTGCCGCTCACACCTTGGCCGTGGAGCGAGTCAGCGTCTGGTTTTATGATGAGTGCCATACCCAGATTTGTCTACATACATTATACGAGCACCAGAGGGAAGAGTTTTCCTCGGGTGTGACCCTGCAGGCCGATCGCTACCCAACCTACTTTCAGGCCCTGGAAAAAGATGACATCCTGGCCGTTCATGAAACCCAGGCCGATTTGCGCACCCAGGCTTTGCAGGAAACCTGGCTGCTCCCCTATCGCATTACTTCTCTTCTCGATGCACCCATCCGATCGGGAGGGGTGACCGTGGGGGTTCTCTGTCACGAACATACGGGGCCAGCCCGTCACTGGACCCTGGAGGAGCAGAATTTTGCTCGCCATCTGGCTCAGATGGTCTCTCTGGCGCTGGAAGCCCGCGATCGTCAACAGGCGGAGGAAGCCCTGCGCCGGAGCGAGGAACGCTGGCAACTGGCGCTGCAGGCTAATCACCAGGGGATTTGGGATTGGGACATCCTTGAGGGTCGGACTTTCTATTCCGATCGCTGGAAAGAAATGCTGGGATACAATGCCAACGAAATTGGCCAGACCCAGGAGGATTGGTATAGCCGCATACATCCGGAAGACTATGATCTGGTCATGGCCACCCTCTGGGCCTATCTGGATCGGAAAATTCCCGACTACATCACAGAATACCGATTACGCTGTAAAGACGGTTCCTACAAATGGATTCAGGCTCAGGGACAGGCCATCTGGGATGGGGCCAACCGCCCGATTCGCATGGTTGGGTCCCATACCGATGCTACCGCTCGCAAACAACAGGAAGAAGCACTCCACCTGATCGTGGCCGGAACAGCGGCCAAAACAGCGGATGATTTCTTTCGCTCCTGCGTTCGCTACTTGGCTGCAGTCTTGCAGGTACGGTATGCCCTGGTGACCACGATCGTGGATCAGCATTCTACTCGCGTCCGCACCCTGGCTTTCTGGAAAGGAGACAACTGGGCCTCCAAGGTGGAGTATGAGCTGAAAAATACCCCCTGCGAGATTGTTTTTTCTGGCCATCCCTACTTTTACCCCAATGATGTACAGGAAAGGTTTCCTGCTGATCTGAAACTGGCGGAGTTGGATGTAGTCAGCTACCTGGGTATTCCCCTGGCTGATCAGTCAGGCCGAATTTTGGGACATCTGGCAGTCCTGGACTCTAAACCGATGACCCGGGACATCGATCGGGAACTGATTCTGCGGATTTTTGCAGCCCGGGCTGCTGTTGAATTGGAACGGAAGTTGGCGGAAGCAGCCCTGCAAAATAGTGAGGCGGAGTATCGAGCCCTGGTTCAGGCGGCAAATTGTATTATTCTCCGCTGGGATACAGCAGGCCAAATTATCTTTATGAACGACTATGGGTTGGATTTCTTTGGCTTTGAACAAAGTCAATTGCTTGGTCACAATATCATTGGTACGATCGTGCCAGAAACAGAGCTTTCTGGCCGTAGCCTAACTGAGCTGATGCGGGATATCTGCCGCAACCCAGAACAACATCTGATTAACGAGAATGAAAATATTCGTCGAGATGGGAAGCGGGTCTGGATTGCCTGGGCCAATAAGCCGATCGTGAATCCAGAGGGCATCGCAACAGAAATTCTGTCGATTGGAACAGATATCTCGGAACGAAAACAGGCTGAACAGGCTCTGGAACAAGCTAAACAGGAAGCGGAGGCAGCCAACCGGGTCAAGAGCGAATTTCTGGCGAATATGAGTCATGAACTTCGGACTCCTCTCAACGCCATCCTTGGCTTTGCCCAACTCATGACCCGAGATCCAACCTTGAATGGGACTCAACACTCTTACCTAAGCATCATCAACAATAGCGGTGAACATCTGCTGGCCCTGATCAATGATGTGCTGGATATGGCCAAAATTGAAGCCGGTCAGATCCATCTCCATGAAACCAGCTTCAACCTGCATCACTTGCTGGATCCGCTGGCAGATCTATTTCGCTTGAAATCTGAAGCCAAAGGCATTCAATTTATCTTCTATCTCGCCCCTGCCGTTCCCCCACAAATCGCCGTTGATGAGGGCAAATTGCGCCAGATCTTGATCAATCTGCTGAGTAACGCCATCAAGTTTACCCAGCAGGGACGGGTAACCTTGCGCGTTTCCCTGGAGAATAGTCATTTGCCATCGGGCCTGCAGCATTCATCATTGGGCCCTGGCCCTGATCTCAAGTCAGAACTTGGAACAGGTGACACAGAACAAATGACCCTCTCGTTTGAAGTGGAAGACACTGGCCCTGGTATTGATCCTGAAGAATTGGAGACAATTTTCGCACCATTTGTGCAAACGGGAATTGGCCGGACCCTGCAAGGAGGCACCGGATTGGGACTGTCAATCAGTCGGCGATTCGCCCAACTGATGCAGGGGAATATCACAGTGAGTAGCTGCCTGGGTCAGGGTTCCTGCTTCTGCCTGAAACTGCCCGTTCGACCGGAACCCACGATCTCGACCATCCAAACACCTCGGCCACGGGTGATTGGCTTGGCTCCCAATCAACCCACATATCGCATCCTGGTGGTAGAAGATCGCTGGGAAAGTCGCCATCTTCTAGTTAGATTGCTGGAGACTCTTGGATTTGAGCTGCGAGAGGCACAAAATGGGCTGGAAGCTATCACCCTTTGGGAAGAATGGCAACCCCATCTAATCTGGATGGATATGCAAATGCCCGTGATGGATGGATATGAAGCCACCCGGCATATTAAAACCCAACTGCGGGGACAGGCTACGGTGGTCATTGCTCTCACGGCCAGTGCCCTAGAGGAAGAAAAAACGATCGTGCTATCTGCAGGTTGTGACGACTTTGTGCGCAAACCATTTCAGGAGAGCATTATTTTGCAAAAGATAGCGGATTATCTAGGAGTGCGTTATTTATATGAGGAGGAGAGTCAACACTCTCTTGAATTTGGTGACACAACATCAGCGGCTGTTTTTAATCCTCTCGAAGATAGAATTAAGCCTGATTCTTCCTGGATCAGCGCTTTGCGATCGATGCCTAATTCGTGGATTACACAACTCCATGAGGCAGCAACCCTAGCTGACAATGAGTTAATTCTGCAATTAATTGAGGCAATTCCTGAATCCTGTCAGGCCCTGGCTCAAGATCTGACTGCATTGGCTAATTATTTTCGCTGTGACAAAATTATGGATTTAACGGCTTCGGCACTGGCAGAAACCAGCAATTAGCGCAATTTCAACCTGACGATGAGTCTCAACATCTCCGATCGATATAAGGGAAGCATCTTAATCGTTGATGACACCCTGGAAAATTTAAAGTTCTTATCGACCCTTCTGGCAGAACAGGGGTATAAAGTCCGGAGTGTGGTTAATGGGCAAATGGCCCTAACGGTAGCTCGGGCCGCCCAACCCGATCTAGTCTTACTGGATATTAAAATGCCCGATATGGATGGCTATGAGGTCTGCCAACGGCTCAAGGCAGAAAGCCAGACCCAGGAAATTCCGGTCATTTTTCTCAGTGCCCTGGATGAAGTGCCTGATAAGTTGAAAGCCTTTAAGGTGGGTGGCGTCGATTATATTACCAAACCATTTCAGTTGGAAGAAGTCCTAGCCAGGGTTGAGAACCAATTAAGCCTGTTGGCAGCCAGGGCAGAGATTCGGCAATTGAATGCTGAGTTAGAACTGCGGGTGATTCAACGAACAGCTCAGTTGGAACGCGAAATTGCAGAGCGGCAACGGATCCAGGAACAGTTACTGCACATGGCTCTGCATGATTCTCTGACTGGCCTGCCCAATCGGGTCATGTTCATGAAACGGCTGCAGGAAGTGCTCAATCGGGCCAGACAACATCCCGATCATCTTTTTGCCGTATTATTTCTGGATTGCGATCGGTTCAAAATCGTCAATGACTCCCTGGGACATCTAGTGGGCGATCAACTTCTGATTGCTGTGGCTCGTCGGCTGGAGTCTTGCCTGCGTCCGGGCAATACCCTGGCCCGCTTGGGTGGGGATGAATTTACGGTTTTGCTGGGAGAAATCGAGCATCTGGATGATGCAACGCACCTGGCAGACCGACTGCAACGGGAACTGGTGATGCCTTTTCAACTGGATCGGGACGAAATTTTTATTGGAGCTAGCATTGGCATTGTGCTGGGCACCAAGAGTTATGATCAACCAGAGCATGTTCTGAGAGATGCAGATACAGCCATGTACCAGGCCAAAGCTATGGGCAAAGGCCGCTATCAGGTTTTTGATACAGGCATGCACTATCAGGCTCTGGAATTGTTGCAACTGGAAACTGACTTGAGACGGGCCGTGAAACGGCAGGAATTTCAGGTTCACTATCAGCCGATCGTCTCTCTGAAAACCGGTCGCTTGGTCGGGTTTGAAGCCCTGACCCGATGGATTCACCCGACCCGGGGTCTGATTCCCCCCTGTCAGTTCATCCCTTTGGCTGAGGATGCTGGATTAGTTACTGCGATCGATTTGTGGATGATCCGGCAGGCCTGTCACCAACTTAATACCTGGCAACGACAGTTTCCCTCAGACAGGCCCCTCTCCATCAGTGTCAACCTGTCAGTAAAGCATTTTGACAAACCCAATTTAGTAGAGCAAATTGATCAAATTCTGCATCAAACAGGTATGGAAGGCCGATTCCTCACCCTGGAGATCACCGAAAGCGCAATTTTGGATAATCCTGAGACTGCAGGTGTGATTCTGCAGCAACTCAAGCAGCGGCAGATTCGCCTGGCCCTGGATGATTTTGGCACGGGCTACTCTTCCATGAGTTATCTCCATCAGTTTCCGATCGATAGTGTTAAAGTTGACCGTTCCTTTATCAGTGGTACCGGTCAGTTTCTGGAAAATCCGGCGATCGTGACGGCGATTTTCACCCTGGCCCAATCCCTCGAAGTGGGGGCGATCGCAGAAGGCATTGAAACCGTACAACAGTTGAGCCAGCTTCGAGATCTGGGCTACGAGTACGGTCAGGGATATTACTTCTCCTCTCCAGTAGAGGCTGAAGCGGCCACCCTGTTAATGGTGGCACCTCCCTCCTGGTTATCCCCCTCCAATGCTTGAAGCCAATTTTATGGGTTCAAGTAGGGAGGGATGCACCCTGCATCCCCATAGTGATCCTTAATTTAATTGCGCTTAGCTTAGGAGTTGTTGGCAAGTCATCATAGGGAATACTATATTGAGCAAACGCATCTGCACCTGCTTTCAGGGCAGTACACTAGCCATGGAAGTTTCGGACATCCGTCGTGAAAGCTAAGGATAACCCAGCATGACCAGCATGACTCTTAAGGACCTTCAGCCTGCTGACAATAAGGACGTGGGCGTTTACATGCCCTACTATCAGGGTAATAAGCGGCAAATGCTCCCTCTCGCAATTAGCCTCTATCAAAAAGGGGTATTGGAAGGGGAACGAAAAATTGAAGGGGGGGATGGTATCCCTTTCATCGTGACCTGGAATGTCTCCAAACTGCCTGCTGATCTGACCCGATGCCGGATGCAGTTTGATGGAGATGCCGATCTCAGCTATGAAATGATGGTAACCAACTTTGAGTTTGTCGATTACCTGATTGATGTTGTAGTCAATTTTCGCCGGTCCCGGTTTATTGATTTTTCCCAGGCTTTCTATCGCAAGCTTCTGCGAATTGACGACTGAGGACTTTTTAACAAACTCCCAACCCCTGAAGGATAAGCCAGCAATTCTGGTAACCCTGCTGATGGGAATACCACCCTTTCCCATCCTCTCTCTAATCCCCGCTCCAGATTTCAGTCGTCAACCGTTAATTCGGTAAGATTAAGGGGGGTAATCGTTTGTTCAGGAGTTGGTTGTGCCGAAGTCCACAAAATATTTGTTGATTGGATCGACTGAACCTTATTGTGGTAAGTCGGCAACAGTTCTGGGACTGGCTCACCAGCTCAGACAAAAAGGGCTAGATATTGGGTACGGCAAACCGATCGGAACCTATTTAAGTGAAACTCAGTCAGAGCCCCTGGATGAAGATGTACGCTTCTTTATCGAAACTCTAGAATTAGCAGAGGATCGGGTGGCCCCGACCCTTCTGGCGTTAAGCGAACAGACGATCCGAAAACGGCTGCAAGGTCTCGACCAGACAGATTACCAGGCTTCCTTAGCTCAATACCTGGAACGTCAAACCAGCGACTTGATGCTGCTGGAAGGTCCGGGTAGTCTGGCTGAAGGTAGTCTGTTCGACCTATCTCTGGATCAGGTCGCCCGTGTGGTGGATGCAATGGTTTTGCTGGTCGCCCGATACAGTACGCCGGACATGATCGACGCCCTGCTAGCCGCCAAAAAGCTTTTGGGAAATCGCCTTCTGGGAGCCCTGATTAATGACATCCCAGAAGATCAACTGTCAGAGGTTCAGGATGTGGTCAAACCTTTTCTGGAACGGCAGGGTATTGCCATTTTGGGGATGCTTCCCCGGAATGACCTCCTGCGGAGCGTCAGCGTTCGAGAGCTGGCCCATCAACTGCAGGCCAAAGTTCTCTGTCGCTCCGATCGCCTTGACCTGATGGTTGAGAGCCTGACGATCGGAGCCATGAATGTCAGTTCGGCTCTGAAGTATTTCCAGCAAGGCAATAACATGGCTGTGGTCACTGGCGGCGATCGGACTGACATTCAACTGGCAGCCCTGGAAACCTCCACCCAGTGCATGATTCTTACGGGTTCCATGATGCCCAATCCCACGGTACTCAGTCGAGCGGAGGATTTGGAAATTCCAATTCTCTCGGTTGACCTGGATACATTGACTACCGTGGAAATTATCGATCGGGCATTTGGCCAGGTTCGCCTCCATGAACCTGTCAAAGTGCAATGCGTGCGTCAATTGATGAGCGAACACTTTGATCTGGATCAGATGATTGCTCAAATGGGCTTGCAACCAGCCATATCCCTGCCCTAAGCCTGCTTCAGGATGATGGGTCTCAGCCTTAAGAACAGGTTGCTAACGCGAACTGAACAAGTCCATAGCTGTCGCCTGTTGCCTTAGGGCAGGGGCTGTGGGGGCTGACTCAGGAAAAAGCAGGTCTGGAGCTGAATCTCTACTTGGGAGATTCAGCTCCCAATATCCCATGGCCTATGGAATCAATGGTGCAACGCAGCAATCGCTGTCATACCCCCTGACCCCAACCCCCATTCAGACAGGATTTAAGCAACCAAACCATATTGTCGCCTCCATTACATTTATAAATTAAGACTTTTTTAATGTTTTATGAAACCCTGATGAAATCTGCCTGTTGGCAACTTTATACCTTATTCAAGGGAATACATCACAAAACTTAAATTCATGGCGGTTTTTTGTCAGAAATGAGTCTGGAAAGCTTTTTCCCTAAAGGATTTCAGAGACTTGTCCCCTGATTCAGTTCAAACCAAAGCAGAGATTAAACTTAATAGTTATATGGGTAAATCCTGCTACCTCAATAGGTAGTAAACCGCTTGTTTTCCTGATTTAGGTCTCCTATTGTTAAATGGAGCATTAAAACAGCGAATTAATTAAAAGTTTTCTCCTGTCTTTCACATTACTTAAAGCCTTTTATGAAAAAATGTCCTTGTTGTTCTCAGGTTCTCCTCCGCCATATCCGACAGAATGGCCCTTACTGGTTCTGTACCCACTGCCGCCAGGAAATGCCTGATCTGATCTCCATTCGTTCCCTGATGATGGAAGCAAAGCTCTCAACCAAGCATCCCGCGTTGCTCAACTTACTGGGCAGTTGATCCGCTTGTTGAACTTGCCTGCTCCGACTCACCAGATGGATGTCTCTATGCAGACCGTCCGGTGGCGATACAATAAGATTCATGGCAAGTTCCAGTCCCCACCCCAACACCCCTCGCCCAGATCACGCCTACAGCGCTAACCACTACGACACGTTAGAGGTTCAGCAGACAGCAACCCAGGCTGATATCAAGCGGTCCTATCGACTTCTGGTCAGGAAGTTTCATCCTGATACCAGTTCGGAAGTCGATAGCCATGACCGGCTGACTCAAATCAATGCAGCCTATGAAGTGTTAAGTGATCCCTGTCGGCGGCAGTCCTACGATCGTCAACTTCATTTCAATTCCGCCCATCAGCGGTTCCCGTTTCCCCAGGAACACCGCCCCAAAACGGGCTCCTCTCAGGCCCATTATCGTACCCATCGGCGGGCCGGTCAGCAGGCTGATGAGCATTTACAGCAGTGGTTAAACCAGGTTTATACCCCCGTTAGTCGTTGTCTGTCCCAGATTCTTAATCCTCTGCACACTCAGATTAACCATTTAGCCGCCGACCCCTTTGATGATCAGCTCATGGAAGACTTTCAGGCTTATCTGGAAACCTGTCAAGATTATCTCCAGCAAGCCCAGAATTGTTTCCGTTCCATGCCCAATCCATCTACCGTTGCGGGGGTGGCCGCCCATCTCTACTATTGCTTGAACCAGATTGGAGATGGAATCGAAGAACTCAATCTGTTTACCCTGAATTATGATGATCATCATTTACATACAGGGCAGGAGCTCTTCCGCATTGCGGCTGGGCTCCGTCGGGAAGCTCAGGCAGCCCTGAAAATATGATGAATCGCACGATTGTCTGGTTTCGCCGTGACTTGCGCATCAGTGACCACGCTCCACTCTATCGGGCCGCTCGTCGGGGGGCTGTGATTCCCGTTTTTGTCTTCGATCGGGCTTTGCTCTATCATCCAGAAACTGGAGTGGCCCGGGTTGCCTTTCTGTTGGAGGCCCTGAAGTCCCTGGATCAGGATTTGCGATCTCGGGGGGGGCGTCTGATTTTGCGCTTTGGCGATCCCGTGACAGTTCTACCCTGTTTGATTCAGGAAACAGAGGCTGAAGGCATTTACGCTTACACGGACTGTGAGCGCATCTATGGCCGGGTACGGGATGCCCATCTGAATCAGACCCTGACCCAACAACACTTGAAAATCCGCTGGTTCGAACCCTGTGCCAGCACATCTGAGCTAATCCCCTATCCGGCCTATCGGGATTGGTGGTTCGCCGAAATGGCCACAGAACGGGTGCCCGCCCCAGAGCGGGTAGAGGTGCCAGAGGAGGTGGTCAGCAACCCTCTGCCCACTGTGACCGAGTTGGGATTGATCCCGGATGGGAAACCCATTCCCCCGGCCAGTACAGCATTTGCCTATCAGTTACTGCAGGAGTTTTTCGACCACAAAGCCGATCGCTACTACTGGCAATTGTCCTATCCCAGTGCCATGGCCACGACTGGCCTCAGTCCCCATCTCAAATTCGGCCTGATCTCCACCCGAGAATGCATCCACCAAATTCGGCAATTGCAACAGCACAATCCCAGCGAGAGAGTCCAGCGCAGTGCTGAACAACTGACCTCCCGTTTGCGCTGGGGAAACGGGTTTACCCAGCGATTTCGTTATTTGCCTCAGTTAGAGTTACGCTCTCTCTACAGTATTTTTGACCAAGAGGGCTGGGACTTCAATGAAACCTGGTATCAAGCCTGGCAGGAGGGTCAAACCGGGTTTCCCATCATTGATGCAGCAGCCCGATGTTTACAGGCAACGGGGGGCTGGCTGGAGTTGAATTTCCGCTCCCGAGCCATCTATGCCAGTTTTCTCACTAATCTACTGGGGATGGACTGGCGCTATGGGGCTCTGCACTTTATGCGTCATTTGATTGATGGAGATTGTCCGATCGACCACTATCAATGGGCCATGCAGGCTGGTGTTACCCACTGTGCCAATAAAAAATGGACTCGCATCTACAATCCCCAGCAAGTGGCGATCGATCGCTGTGATCCAGAGGGTCATTTTATTCAGCGTTGGGTCCCAGAACTGGCCCACCTCCCACCGTCAACCCTGGGCCATCCCCCTGTCGTTAAAGGCTATCCAGCCCCAATTCTGAATTACAAACAGGCCCGTCAGCAACGGGTGCGAAAACTGGAACGACAACGGGGGCTATTTCTAGATCAGGAGAATATTGTGCCCTACCTGGCTCAACTCCCAGAGGATTATCTTCCTTTTGGGGCCGATCGCGTTACCTGTACTGTTGACTGGGCTGTCACAAAAGCCCCTCAACTGTTTCCAGTTCCCCTGGATCTGAACTCCCTGGATCTGGAGCAGGCGAAGGCTCTTCGCAGTTGGTTTGTGACCCAGGTAGAGATCAAACCAGCCAGAGAACACCGACGCAAAGCCTCCTCTAAGTCTCGATCAACATCATTCCAGTTAAGTTTATTGAGTTAAGGCAACAGAATCTCGAATCATCCCCCTGTACCCCCGATCTCAGCAAATATACTCAATAAAATACCTCGAATCTGTGCAAAATCTTACACAGAAATACGGTGGTGAAACTTCTCTGAATATACCGATGATCTGCTAATGGCAGTAGAGATTCTGTGAGCCAGATTGAACAGATATTATTGCTTCCCTGCACCCCTGAGCGACGCTAAATTTCTCTGGAGATGAGTACCTGAAACTCCCATGAACCTGGATCCGAACCTTACCCAACAGGGGAATATACTGATTGTCGATGATACCCCAGCAAATTTACAGCTCCTGTCCACAACCTTATCCGAAAGAGGATATGGGGTTCGATCTGCGCTAAGTGGTGCCCTGGCTCTAAAGTCTGTGGGGCTGAAGCCGCCGGATCTGGTCTTGTTGGATATCAGAATGCCTGAAATGGATGGCTATGAGGTCTGTCGCCGGTTGAAGGCAGATGAGAGGACTCGGGATCTGCCCGTCATTTTTCTGAGTGCTATTCATGAGACTTTCGATAAGGTTAAGGCTTTCGCCGTGGGTGGGGTAGACTACATCACCAAACCGATCGACATTGAAGAACTGATTGCCCGCATTGAGAATCAGTTGAATATCTGTCGCCTGCAACAGCAACTGGCTGCACAGAATATCCAATTGCAGCAGGAAATCCAGGAACGGCGTCAGGCTGAAGCCAATTTGATCCAGAGTGAGGCCAATTATCGGACCCTGGCCTGCAACATTCCCAACTGCGCTGTGTTCCTCTTTGACCCAGACCTGCGCATTCTGGTCGCCGAGGGCGTAGAGCTGTCTGCGATCGGCCTGGCTCAGGAAGACCTGGAAGGCCGAACCTTGCCGGAACTCGTGGATCGACAGGCCTGCCTCCTGCTACAACCCTACTGCCTGCAGGCTCTGGCTGCAGAAGCGACCTCCACCGAATTGCCCTATCAGGAGCAGTTTTATCTGTTACAGACCACGCCTGTTTTTGATACCCGGGAACAGGTATGCGGTTGCACAGCCCTGCTCCAAAATGTCACAGCGCGTAAACGGGCTGAGCAGGAAATCTTAAAAACCTTAAAGCGGGAACAGGAGTTGGGAGAACTAAAATCTCGCTTTGTTTCTCAGGTGTCCCATGAATTTCGTACGCCTCTGACTACAATTCAATCTGCAGCAGAGCTATTAGAACATTACAACTGGTCTATAGAAGCCAAGCAAGAGCGCTTTCAGCAAATTAAAACTGCGGTACATCATATGACCCAACTGCTGGAAGATGTCCTGCTCATCGGTAAGGTAGAATCTGGTAACTTATGCCTGAAGCTAGAACGGTTTGATTTGAGTCAGCTCTGTCAGGCAGTGGTGGCAGAGTTATCCTCTACTTTGGGCATCGCCCACCATTTGAGCTTCACTAGAGAAGGTGAGCCAGTCCAGGGTGAATGGGATCGTAAGCTACTGCAGCAAGTGTTAATCAATCTTCTTGCCAATGCCATCAAATATTCCGCAGAGGGAAGTGAGGTGATCTTAAAATTGGACTTTTCGGACTCTGCGCGGGTCAGGCTGCAAGTGATCGATCGAGGCATTGGTATTCCAGCAGAAGATCAGGCAAATCTGTTTAAAATGTTCTATCGAGCTAGAAATGTAGGGTTTATTCAGGGAACAGGGTTAGGGCTTGCCATTGTCAAAAACTGCATTGAATTACATCAAGGTGAGATCACAATTGCAAGTGAAATGAATCAGGGAACCGTCGTCACAGTCTGGCTACCGCTTAAACCTGAGGTTGCGACATCTCTGCAATGGGACAAAATGGCTATTACAACTCCGGCTTCCAGAAAGGTGGTTATGGGATGAGGACTGGGAATTCAACTACAAGTTTGAGCTGCAATCAGATGAAGAAAATTCTGGTAATTGAAGATGAGTGGCCTGTCCGTACCAACATTATAGATTTGCTGCAACTGGAAGGGTTTGAAGTGATCAGTGCCAGCCACGGACAGGCAGGCATTCAACTGGCTCAGGAACAGCTTCCCGACCTGATCATCTGTGATGTCATGATGCCCAAGATGGATGGCTTTGAAGTACTCAAGACCCTCAGCCAGAATCCTTCTACCGCTGCCATCCCTCTAGTTTTTTTGACTGCCAAGGCGGAACGGAAAGATTTTCGCCAGGGAATGGAATTAGGAGCCTATGACTATCTGACCAAGCCCTTCACCAGGGCTGAGTTATTGGGGGCGGTACAGGCCCAACTAAAACGGCAGGAAGTCATTACACGCTTATATGCTGCAGAATGTGAGCAAACTGAAATGCTGGCTAATCAAGTTCGGGATTTACAGCAATTCAATGACGCTCAAGACTTGCTCCTGAACAATTTGATTCAAGAACTAAGGGAGCCTTTATCTAATATCAATATGGCGATGACCATGTTGCGGCAGGCGACATCTGAGGAACAGCGCGATCGCTATCTAAAGGTGTTGCAGGAGGAGTTTGTTCGAGAGATCACACTGTTAAACCAGGTTTCCGAATTGCAAAAATTTTTAACGCCGGAAAACACCAAGCTCCTGCGCCAGTTTAATCTGCTCCAGAGTGGGTTAGGACATAAATCTTCAGATCACAAACCTTGATGCCAAGAACCCATCATCTGCATAAGCTCAACGAAAAAGATTATGCTGAAGGTCAGCAGTAATGCAACAATATCTCCATCACTTAGGTGACTATGAGGATTTATTATTTATTGCTCTGCTGCAACCATGTCTCTTTCCCCGGCAACTACTGACTACTTACACCGGCTCCTGATCCAAAATCTGGACCATTTTAAGTCTGCAGACTTGCCAAACATTTCTTGCCAGACTAGTCTGCCGCTCGATCTGCCGACCCTGCTCCAGACCATCGCCTCAGAGGACAAGCAGGCTCTGGCTCTCAATCTAGAAGAACTGGCCTTCTCCCATCAGCAACTGGCCACTTTAGAGCCAGAAAACCAGTATCAACTGGCTGCAATAGAACAACAAATCTTCCAATTACTGGGGTTCCACAAGCCTCAACTTCGAGAACCGGTGATTCTGGTCATTGATGATAACCCAGAAAATCTGTACCTGTTGAAGCGAACCCTGACTCAGGGTGGATATGATGTCCAAGTTGCTACCAATGGAGCGATCGCCCTCTCCTGCCTGCATCACATCATGCCAGATCTGATTCTCCTGGACATCATGATGCCCGACATGAATGGGTATGAGGTTTGTCAACGATTGAAGGCAGATCCCTCCTTTCAGGACATTCCCATCATTTTCATCACCGTCATGGACGAAATGGCCGATCGCATGAAAGCTTTTAGCAGTGGGGGGGTTGACTATATCACCAAGCCTTTCTCAATTCAGGAAGTCCTGGCCAGGGTGACCACCCAGATCAAAACCCGTAACCTGCAAAAGGAATTGCAGACCCGGAATGAGCAACTGCAACAGGAAATTCGTGCCCGCAAACGGGCAGAGGAAGAGGCTCTAAGGGCTCTGGCCAAGGAAAAAGAATTGAGTGAGTTGAAGTCTCGTTTCATTTCCATGGCTTCCCATGAACTACGCACTCCTCTGACAACTATTCAATCCACCGTAGAACTGTTAGAGCACTACCAATGGACGGAAGTTGAACGGCTACAACGATTAGAGCAAATTCGAGAGGCCGTCCAGCATATGAATCATCTGTTGGAAGATGTGCTTCTGATCGGTAAAGCAGCCGTAGATAAAGTTCAACCCAAACCAGAATGGCTAGATGTGGTCCAGTTCTGTCAGGATCTGCTCGCAGGCATTCAACTCACGATCGGCAAATATCACCACATCCGCTTTTCCAGCCAGGCAGATGGGCTGTCAGTCTGGCTAGACCCCAAGCTATTGCGTCAGATCCTTTACAATTTGCTGTCCAATGCCATTAAATACTCTGCTGAAGCAAGCAGAGTGGACGTTATTCTGACCCAATGGGATCAACAACTGCTTTTGCAGGTTCGGGATGAGGGGATTGGGATTCCCCCAGAGGACCAGGAACGGCTGTTTGAAGCTTTCCACCGAGCAACTAACGTAGAGGCCATTTCAGGTACAGGGTTAGGACTGACGATCGTCAAACAATGTGTAGACCTTCAATCAGGGCAGATTACCCTGGAAAGCACTGTTGGTCATGGAACCCTGTTCACTGTTATCCTGCCCCTGCAGAAGGCTCCCTAAACCCTGTTACGCCAAGGGCAGGGAAAACCTGAAGGTGCTTCCCTGATTCAACTTGCTCTCAACCTGGATTTCCCCACCCTGTAGCTCCACCAGCCGACTAGTGATCGCCAGACCAATGCCTGTGCCTCCTGAGTCACGGGAGCGCGAGCGATCGGATCGCCAGAAGCGCTCAAAGATGTGGGGCAGCTCCTCTGGGGAAATTCCCAACCCCGTATCGGCGATCGCAATCCAGATCCACGATGGCTCACTCCAGGCTGACACCGTTACCGACCCCTCAGCGGTATAGCGCAGCCCATTGCCAATCAGGTTAACCAGAATTTGCTCAACCCGTTCTGGATCTGCGAGGGCCTGTGGTAAATCAGATGGACAGTCTAGACGCAGTTCAGGCCCATTGTCTAAAATTTGATCAGAGAACTTTGCAATCATAGAGGCCAGCAGGGGAGGCAGATCGATCGGCTGTAGATTAATCGGTAAATAGCCCGCCTCAGCTTTAGACAACTCCTGCATATCATCCACCAGACGTTTCAGGCGAGTCGTTTCCCTGGCCAGTCGCTGGTAAATATCTGAGGAGGGATCGATCGTGCCATCGGCCAGTCCCTCCAGGTACCCTTGCAAAACGGTTAGGGGCGTGCGCAGCTCATGGGTCAAGTCACCAATCAGTTCTCGCCGTCGCTGCTCAACCCCTTCCAGGTTGACCGCCATATGATTGAAGCTATTGGCGAGGCGGGCCAGTTCCGGAATCTCGCTCTCTGGCAATCGGGCCTGCAGATTGCCCGTAGAAAATTCCCTGGTAACCCGTTCCATCTGAAGCAGAGGGCGAACGATCCAGCGGGCCGTCAAATAGCTCAGACCGCTGGCCGTGCCACCACCAATCAGAACAGACCACCAGGCTCCCTGAGTCCAGGCATACTCAAAACCTTCAACTAGCTGATAGCGAACCACGCTGAGATTAATCCCTCGACCTTCCATCTGTCGCAGGTGCAGCAGAAACAGACGGGGAGAGTAAAGTTTGCCAACCATGACCAGGGTACTCAACCCCACAATCATGACAATCAGGTGGGAGAGCAGAAGTCGCGATCTCAGGCCAAGTTTGCTCACAGCACTACATTAATTAGCACTACACTAATAGGTCTTCAAATTTATAACCCACCCCAATCACAGTCTTAATAAAGGTTGGACTGGCCGGATCCGGTTCAATCTTCTTCCGTAATCGGGCAATATGGGTATCCACTACCCGCTCATCCCCAAAAAAGTCACTGCCCCAGAGCTTGTCAATCAATTGGGTGCGATTCCACACTCGGCCAGGATAACTCATGAATGTAGACAGGAGCTGAAACTCCAGAGTTGTCAGGTCCAGGGGCTCCAGTTGGCCAGCGGGCGAGATCCGGTTCGCAAGATGTTGATCCAGATCCACCAGGAAATGCTGCGTCCGTTGGGTCTGGCTCTGGCCACCACCTCGCAAGGTGCGCCGCAACAAGGCGCGTACCCGTGCCACCAACTCCTTGGGGCTGAAGGGCTTGACCATGTAGTCATCTGCCCCTGTAGACAGACCAATGATGCGATCGATCTCCTCCCCTTTAGCTGTAAGCATCAGGATATAGGGGTCTTTGGAACTGGGTTGTTGGCGAATGCGGGCGCAGACTTCCAGACCGTCTAGACCAGGAATCATCAGGTCCAGGATAATGAGATCAGGCTGCAATTCCTGCACCTTTTGCAATGCAGATAAACCATCTCGCCCGTGATGGCAGGTAAATCCTTCTTTCTCTAGATACAACCGGATGAGTTCAGCAATTTCAACCTCATCCTCGATGATCAGAATGTTCATCGGTAGTGCAGAAAACGGTTCTCCTACCAATTCTAGAGGCGAATGTTTCATGGATATAAGGTGGGTGTGTCAGTCACAAAAAGGTCCTACCGCGTCTGACTCAAACCCGGTAGGACCTGGATCCCAAAAAGCTACTTGAGTTAGTGATATCAAGTCTGTTCTACAAATCTGTGTTGTGAGTATGTCAGGGTTGTGACGTTGAACCCTGGGATGGGTTGGTCATCCTCAAAACCGACCAGTCTATCAGAAACACCCGGTTTCAAAATGAATATCGTTCCTGAATTGTATGCCCCTCTAATCTTCCCCACCATCGGTACGGGGCATCTGGCTCATTTGTCCCAGGTCCAACACTTCTGCCAGAGCCGCCTCTGTCATCAGCCCTTGCTCCAGCACGATCGCCCGCAGGGATTTGCCCGTCGCCAGAGATTCCTTGGCGATCGCTGCCGCATTCAAATACCCGATGTGGGGGTTGAGGGCTGTCACTAGGGCCAGACTCCCCTCGGCATAGGCTAGACACCGATCTCGGTTGGCCATGATTCCCTGAATGCACCGCTCTGTTAGAGCCGTCAGCGTATTACCCAGAATCTCAATGCTGTGGATCAGGTTGTAGGCAATCAGGGGCATCATCACGTTCAGCTCCAGTTGACCTGCTTGGGCGGCCAGAGCGATCGCCATGTCATACCCCATTACCTGGAAGCACACCATGGAGGTCATCTCTGCCATGACTGGATTGTATTTGCCAGGCATGATCGAGGAGCCGGGTTGGACCGGGGGCAACTGGATCTCCTTCAAGCCCGTCTTGGGGCCAGAATCCAGTAAGCGCAGGTCATGGGAAATCTTGACACAGTCCTGGGCCAGGTTCCGCAGAGCCCCTGAGACGCTGACAAAGGGAGCCATGCTCTGCATCGCAGCCATTAGATGGGGGGCGGGTCGCAGGGGGTGGTCGATCAGCGATCCCAGAACCTGGGCTACCCGATCGCAGTACTGGGGATGGGTGTTCAGGCCCGTGCCAGCAGCACTGCCCCCCAGCCCCAGCAAAGTCAGATCCCCACTGGCTGTCTCAATTCGGATCAGGTGCTCGGCCAGAATCTGAGCCCAGGCCCGAAAGGTTTCCCCCATGCGCACAGGTACCGCATCCTGCAGATGGGTGCGCCCAGAGCGAATAATGTCCTGGAACTCTTCAGCTTTAGTATCAAGGGCAGCGATCGCCCCCGACAGGCCGGGATAGAGAGTATGTTCCAGGGCCAGCAGACCACCCACTCGAATCGCTGTTGGGATGACATCATTGGTGGATTGGCCATAATTGACATGGTCATTCGGGTTCACTCGCTGATAATTACCCTTCACATCTCCCAGAATTTCCAGAGCCCGGTTTGCCAGCACCTCATTCACGTTCATGTGGTGGGAAGTCCCCGCCCCCGCCTGGTACACATCCACCACGAACTGATCCCGCAGGCTACCGTTGAGGATTTCATCCGCTGCCTGGACGATCGCCGGTCCGATCTCTGGGGGAATACAGCCCAGTTCTGTATTGACGATCGCCGTAGCCTTCTTGATTAACACACAGGCATCAATATAGGTAGGCAGAGGGCGCAGTCCACTGATTCGGAAATTCTCTGTCGCCCGCAAGGTTTGAATCCCAAAATATATTTCTTCGGGAATTTTTCGTTCCCCCATTGAATCTTGCTCTAGACGGACAGCATGGTTCTCAGGCATATGCGCACAATCCTCAATTCAGTAATTTTGGGGTTATTTGTCGATTCCCTCCCAAGAGGGGTGGCCCTCAGGGCTGGGGTGGGTAACCCTAAGGACCAATCATGACCCTTCCCAAGTTTTTCACCTTTAACCCCTATTCTTTTTAGCATCTACCTCTTCTCTGAATCCTATGCCAGCTCAAGACTTTTCAGGTGCTGTGTTAGTTCAAGATCCCTTCAGATGGTATCAGCATGGTAGCCAGCTCTCAGATCAGGGGGAGTATAAGGCTGCGATCGCCAGCTTTGATCGGGCCATTTCCCTGGATCCAAAGTCAACGCTGGCCTGGCATGGCCGAGGGTTAGCCCTGGGGCGCATGGGGCAATTCGAGGAAGCCATCATCAATATTGGTCGGGCACTCCGTCTGAATCCTAAAGACCATAAAGCCTGGTATAACCAGGGTAAAGCCCAGCTCCAGTTAAAGCGCTACCGGGATGCCATTACCAGCTTTGGCCGAGTCGTTGAAATGCAACCGAGAAATCATCGGGCCTGGTACTATCTGGGCAGAGCCCTCGCCCAGGTAGGGCAAAATCAGCAGGCACTGGTGAGTTTGAATCAGGCCCTTTGTATTCATCCCCTCTACCATGCGGCCATCACCCAGTACGGACTGATTCTGGCCAAAATGGGCCGCTATGAGGACGCGATCGATAGCTTCAACATGCTCCTGAAGCTAAAACCAGACAATGCCGGAGCCTGGTACAGCAAGGCCCGATGTTATGCGCTGCAAGAGGATGTTGAAATGGCAATCAGTTGCCTACAACACCTTCTGAGAATCAGCCCCAACCTCTACCTGACCATGGCTCAGATTGACTCTAACTTTAATAACATTCGGGAAACAGAACGCTTCCAGTGCTGGATGGAAGATATGAAGCAGATGTTTTAGGATAGAGATCGGTGTCTGTTCCCATGGGAAAGGTGAACTCACTCTATAAATTCCCAGCCAGACAATGTTAAAATTCGCTTCACCCTACACTGAGAGACACTTATACTCAAGTCAGGTGTAATGCGTCGTTGAATCGTCTATGAGCCAAGATCAAGGTTCTCACCCTTGGCTAAGTCAGCATGGCAACACGCTGTTTAGCCTGGGGCGTTATGAAAGTGCCATTAGTCGATACGATAAAATCCTGGAGGAACGTCCAGGCTCCTACCGGGCTTGGAGCTTCCGGGGTTTTGCGCTGGAGCACTTAGGCCGTCATGCGGAGGCTCTGGATAGTTTTGACCAGGCTATTTATCTCAAGCCCAAGATTCCCCTGGCCTGGCATGGTAAAGGCATGGTGCTGGCCAAACTGCACCGCTATGAGGAAGCCATTGCCAGTTTTGACCGGGCCTTGAAATATAAACCGGACGATCCCAAGGTCTGGTACAACCGGGGCAGTGCGCTGATTCGCCTGCGCCGCTTCCGGGAAGCCATCAGCAGTTTTGATCAATGTGTAGAACATAAGCCAGACAATTACCGAGCCTGGTATAACCGGGGAACAGCCCTGGCCAACCTGGGACGCCATCAGGAAGCCTTCGCTAGCTTTGATACTGCCATCACGGTCAAACCCAAATGTGCCTACGCCTGGCATTATCGAGGCATCATCCTGACCCGCCTCAATCGCTACGAGGAAGCGATCGATAGTTTCGAGAAATGTCTTCTGATTAAACCCAATGACCCCAGCGTCTGGTATAACCGCGCCCGCTGTGCAGCTTTTCTGAAGGATACGGAACAGGTGATTATCTGTCTACAACGGGCGATCGGCCTCAGCCCCCACCCCTACCAGGATAAGGCTCGTTTGGATCGCGATTTTGTGGCTGTATACGAAGATCCCCGATTTCAGGCTCTGGTGCAAAAATCAGAGCTGCAACTTCCACCCCTGGAATATCCAGACCACCGAGAGGGAAAACCATGAATCCAGTCAGAATCCTGACCATCGCCAGTCACGTCTTTAGAGAAGTGATTCGCGATCGGGTCCTTTATCTGGTGGCATTTTATGGATTTCTCCTGGTTGTAGCTATACGCCTGTTACCCGAGGTTTCTGCTGGTGCCGAAAACAAAATCTTGCTGGATCTGGGCCTTGGGGTTATTGGCCTTCTTGGCTTGATTGTGTCTATCTTCGTTGGGACCAGTTTAATCAGTAAGGAAATTGAGAAGCGGACCGTTTATATCCTGCTAGCCAAACCCATCACCCAGATTGAGTTAATTGTTGGTAAGCATTTGGGCCTGTCGGCAGTCCTGGCAGTCCTACTTGGCCTGATGACGGCGATTTACATGGGAATCCTGAGTTGGAGCCAGATTCCCTACCCAATGGGCAGTATTCTGATCACCGTACTTTACAACCTGCTTGAGTTATCTTTGCTCGCAGCTGTAGCTCTGGTCTTCAGTGTCTTCACTGGGCCGCTCCTGGCTACCCTGATCAGTTTTGCTGTTTACCTGATTGGTCACTTCAGCCGCGATCTGGTCGCTCTGGGAAATCTGTCGGATAAAGCCGAGATTCAGCGTCTGACCCGAAGTATCTATCTCCTTTTGCCTGACCTGTCCCGGTTAGATTTCAAAAATGAGGCCGTTTACGGTATTTTACCCGACCCTTCCACAATGGCTATGAATGCAGGCTATGCCCTGCTCTATGTAGTGCTGTTGTTGTCTGTTGCGACGCTAATTTTTTCTTACCGAGAGTTTTGAAATCCCAGGGGTCTACCAAATGCTGTCTGAAAAATATACCTACCTCAAAACCCTATTTGCCGAAATGGACCGGGCCCTGATTGCCTATTCTGGGGGAATTGACAGCACCCTGGTCGCCAAGCTGGCCTGGGATGTGCTGGGCGATCGGGCCCTGGCGATCACAGCTAATTCTCCCTCCCTGCTACCGGAAGATCTGGAAGATGCCTGTATCCAAGCTGCTGAAATCGGCATCGCCCACGAAGTGATCGAAACCCACGAGATGGCAAATCCCAACTACAGGGCTAACCCGGTCAACCGCTGCTACTTTTGTAAGAGCGAATTACACGACACCCTGCAACCCCTGGCCCTGCAGCGGGGGTATCCCTATGTGGTAGACGGGGTGAATGCCGACGATCTGCAGGATTATCGTCCTGGTATTCAGGCCGCAAAGGAACGAGGCGTCAGATCGCCTCTGGCCGAGGCTGGGCTTTCTAAGGCAGAAGTGCGGGAGCTAGCTCGCCAGCTCGATCTTCCCTGGTGGGATAAACCAGCCCAACCCTGTCTCAGTTCTCGCTTTCCCTACGGGGAAGAAATCACGGTGGCCAAACTTCAGCGGGTGGGTCGATCGGAATATCACCTCCGTAAACTCGGCTGGCGCAATCTGCGGGTGCGATCGGAGGGAGACACCGCCCGCATTGAACTCCCTCCGGAACAGATTAAGGAATTTGTCCTGACCACGGACCTGACTACCCTGGTTAGGACCTTCCAATCCTACGGGTTTCTCTACGTGACGCTGGACCTGGAGGGCTACCGTAGTGGCAAACTGAACCAGGTGTTACAACGCACCTGAACAACCCTATGGCTTATCGCGGATCGCACTTGTTCGATCGCAAAATTCTGATTTTCTGCTTGGCCCGCCAGTCTCGGATGGCCTCTGCTGTCCGCTCGATTGGGGTCAAGTAATGCTGGCCCGGCTGTGAATCCTGACTCTGTTTAGCATCAGAAGCAGGGGGTTGAGTCGTCAGACAGGGAGAGAGATTGTCCAGATAGGGTTCCAGATTCAGAGCCCGAATAATTTCACCCACAGACTGATAACGTTCAGCCAGAGAGATTTTTAACATCTTGGTCAGCACTTTGGCAAAGTGATCACTGACCTTGACCAGACTTTTCCAGCGTGTTTCTCCGGTTAAAGAATCATAGTCATATTGCAAAGGGGTCTGCCCTGTGAGCAGGTAAAGACAGGTCAACCCGATCGCATAAATGTCGCTAGCAAAGACCGATCGCATCGCCAGTTGCTCAGGCGGTGCAAAACCGATGGTGCCAACAAAATGGGTGGTAGGCGCTTTGGCATTCGTGCCTTCAGTATCACTCAACTGCTCCTTGATCGCCCCAAAATCGATTAAAACCAGCCTGCCATCATCATGACAGCGAATAATATTTTGGGGTTTGATATCCCGATGAATCACTTGATTCTGGTGCACATAGCGGACCAGGGGCAGCAATTCCTTCAAGAACTGTTTCACTTCAGCCTCTGACCAAGGCCCCGTGCGCTTGAGTTCATCCGCCAGATTCGCTCC
Organism: Leptolyngbya sp. 'hensonii'; assembly: GCF_001939115.1. Taxonomy (GTDB): domain Bacteria; phylum Cyanobacteriota; class Cyanobacteriia. The sequence continues at coordinate 120,134 of NZ_MQTZ01000047.1, forward strand.
CCGGATATATTCCTGAACTAGAAAAAATTGCCCTTTCGCTTCAAAATAATCCAGAAGTTGGGGAATCTGGGCATGGCTTCCTAATCGAGCCAGGATTTCCGCTTCCTTCTTGAAGCGCTGACAGGCATTCTTTAAGATGGCTGGATTATCGATTTTAGGTGAGAGTTTTTTAATCACACAGAGGGGATGACCGGGCAAAGAAATATCCTTAGCCAGATAAGTAATACCAAAGCCCCCTCTACCCAGGGAACGCAAGACCTTGTAGCGGCCTCGAAACACTCGTCTGGTTCGGCGGGAGTGACCAGACCGGGTCAGTTCTCCGGTGCAGGAAGATTGGTCATCGGCGGCTTGAGTTGAGCTTTCAAATGCAGAATTAATCGAAACCGGTTCAGCGATCGCTTCTGACGGCGATCTGGCAAACTGATCCCAGTCATTTAAAAAAGGTACTTGCGGATTCTCAGCCATCCTGCTATCCCGATTTGTGAGCGGAGTCGGTACCATATCAATACCCTAATCGGGGTCTTAATTCCTATCCTGTACACAAACTTAGCGTGGTGGCAGAAATCCAGATGTGATCTTGAGCAGATATCGAATCTTTCCTTCTCTTCCCGCATCTCTCGAAGAAGCACTATAGAATCTAAAACAAGATTCTAAAACGTATCCTTGTGGTTGCTTCAGTCTATTAGTGAGCGAACTTTACTGGTTGCATCAAATTCAACCCTCGGATCGGAGGCTGGTTGGAGATCGAGCCTTCTATCTGAGTCAGTTAATTCAAAGTGGGTATCCTGCGGTATCTGGTTTTGTCATCTCGGCTCAGCTACTACGAGATTTCCTGGGCTCGATCGATTGGCTGGAGCCTCTTTTCGCTGATCTAGCCAATTCGTCTCTCCATCTGAACTTAACCGATCCCCACCAGCTCAGAACGATCGCCCGCCACATCCGGCAAGGCATAACAACAGCCGACTTGCGGGCAAGCTGGCTCAACAATCTGGAGAGTTACTTCCAATCCTGGCAGGCTCCTGCCCTGCGTCTAAGCCCCTCTCTTTACATTCAGGATGCCTCTATGGGGCTTGATCTCCAGTTTGCTGGCCTCCTAGATGCCCATGTTTCTTGGACTGATCTGGATTCTGTGGTTGCTGGTGTGAAACAGGTTTGGTCCCAATTTTTCAGGGCCAAAAGCCTCCTCTGCTATCAGCACTACAAGGTGCAACTGCACCAACTCCACCTGGCTATCCTGGTCCAACCCGTCTGGCCCACGATCTCGTCAGGCATCCTCAAAACAGATGGCCGTATTCTGGAGATTCAGTCTGTTTGGGGAGCAGGACTATCCCTGACCCTGGGAGAAGTCACCCCTGATATTTATCGACTGTCTTTAGAGAGTGGGAAAGTGGAAAGCTTTCAGCCTGGCAGCCGCAACTATGCCTATGACTTAAGGGTTGAGGGCTCAACGTCACAGCCTTCTGCTAAGAGGCAAGACTGCCTGCACTCCTATGTTCCAGAAATAGATCCAGTCAGCCCCCTCCCACCAGACTTTCTCCAGGAACTAATCCAGGTGGCTCGTCAAGTCATTGCTGATTTTCACCGGGCTTTTGCCCTGGAGTGGGAGATCTTAGCCCCCACTCCAACTGGCTCCAGTCTGCACCTTACCCGGTTTAACCTGGGCAAAGCGGGAGATTTTTCCCCTGCTCCATCCCAACAGCCCATCCAGGCCGACCTGACACCGGTCAACCCATCTCTACAACCTCCTCTGCTCAAAGGTTTTGCCGTTTCAGCAGGTCAGGTTCAAGCTCAAGCCTATGTCACTGATGTCGATCGACCGCCTGAGTCCATTCCCATTGGGGCCATCCTGGTCATCCCCGTGATCACACCAGATTGGTTGCCAGTTCTGAAGCAATCAGTTGGGCTGATTGCAGAGCAAGGTGGGGCTACATCTCACGGGGCGATCGTTGCCCGAGAACTGGGCATCCCCGCGATCGTTGGTGCGATTGGAGCCACCCATCGGATTCAGACAGGCGACAGCATTCTGCTGGATGGCAATCAGGGACTGGTATACGACGCCGATATGCCAGGGACGCCGGAGTTGTCCCTGCAACCCATCATCGCCACAACTACTTCATCTTTCCCAATGAACCTACCGGCGATCGCCACCCAACTCATGGTCAACCTGAGTCAGATGGACCGAGCCCAGGAGATCGGTTCCCTGCGAGTCGATGGGATCGGCCTGTTGCGATCGGAACTGATGCTAGTTGATGTGCTAGCAGGACAACATCCCCTGACCTGGGTCAAACAGAACCGCCAGGCAGAACTCATGGACTGGATCACCCGACAGCTTGAACAAGCCAGCCATTTTTTTGCCCCCCGACCTATCTTCTATCGAACGCTGGACCTGCGATCCCATGAATTTCGCTCTCTCAGAGGTGGAGAATCTCCAACTCTGGAAACAAATCCCATGTTAGGCATGCGAGGAACTTTTGCCTATTTGCGAGACCCCACCCTGTTTGATCTGGAATTGGCTGTTCTGAAGCGAGTTTATGAATTGGGTTGTACCAATGTTCGCCTGCTATTGCCTTTTGTGCGCACTGTGGAAGAATTTGTCTTCTGCAAACAGCGAATCGAGCAAGCCGGATTACTTTACTACAGCCAGTTTCAAATCTGGATTATGGCAGAAGTTCCCTCAATCCTATTCTTGCTGCCAGACCTAGTCCAGGCAGGAGTTCAAGGGATTTCCATTGGCACCAATGACCTGACCCAGCTCCTTCTGGGGGTCGATCGGGATCAGGAACAGATGGCTGTTGCTTTTGACAGCAACCACCCAGCAGTGCGGCGAGCGATCGAGCAGTTCATTCAAATTGCCACCCAATTAAAAATTCCCTGCTCCATTTGTGGACAGGCCCCAGCACAATATCCAGACCTGATTGAGGATCTGATCCGCTGGGGCATTACGTCCATTTCCGTGGAACCCCAGGCCGTAGAACAGACCTACTGGGCGATCGCGCGCGCTGAGCGGCGGCTATTGTTGGAAGCCATGCAAGTCCAGGGGCGTTAACCACCCCCTTCCCCCTCAAACAAGGTTTCCAGGGGCTGGGCATTCAGTCCATCCGTTTCCGACAGATAGCGGGCAAGAGTTTCCGTCTGGCCATGGGTTACGTGAACTGTCCTGGCCCCTGTCTGGCGGACTGTATTCACCAGGCCCGCCCAATCGGCATGATCTGAGAGGACAAACCCCTGGTCCTGGCCCCGTTGCCGTCGGGCTCCTCGCACTGCCATCCAGCCAGAAGCAAAGGCAGTTTGGGGTTGAGTCAGTCCTTTGATCCAGGGAGACCGGTTAGCATTGGGAGGAGCCAGAATCAGGTCCCCCTGAAACGAATGGCTGCAGGGCATCTCTGTCACCGGAATTGTCTTCACCATCGATACCCCAGCCTGACGATAGCTTTCGTTCATAACATCAATGGCCCCATGGACGTAGACTGGCCGATCGGTCAACTGGGTCAACTCACTCAGAATTCGCTGGGCTTTACCAAAGGCATAACAGAGGAGCAGTGAAGGCCGTTCCGGATCACTTTGCCACCAGTCATAAATCTTGCGACAGGTCGTAGCTCCTGATTCCCATCTATATATTGGCAAACCAAAGGTTGCTTCTGTAATGAAGGTGTCGCAGGGCACAACCTCAAAGGGGGCACAGGTAGGATCGGCGCAGCGCTTGTAATCTCCAGAGATCACCCAGACCTCCTCGCCGCACTCCACGCGAATCTGGGCCGAGCCGAGGACGTGGCCAGCCGGATGAAAGGAAACCCAGGTGCGGCCCAATTTAATCTTCTCCCCGTATGCAACCCCCTGCAGCGAGATGCGCTCCCCCAGACGTTTCCGCAAGATACCGGCAGAAACTTGAGTGGCCATGTATTGCCGGGAACCGGGACGGGCATGGTCAGAATGGGCATGGGTAATTAGAGCCAGGTTGACCGATCTCCAGGGATCGATAAAAAAGCCCCCCTGTTGGCAGTAAAGTCCTTCCGGGCGGATTGCGATAAGGGTCATTGGTTATTACATATCCGGCAAGCAGTGCAAACTCCTGAGCACTCAATTCTCCACTCTGAGATAGGTAAACCCCCAACTCCGCCTAAATACAAATGATCACTGTGACGATAAGCCTGTTCAATCCAGAACATAGGTAGAATCTCTCATGCTGCTGAACTGCTAGAGCTTTCCGGGGCTATACTAAGCAGGGGAGTAATCAACCAGTGCAATGGCTGTGTTCGTCAGCGATGGCTGACATTACTCCAGGCTAACCCGATTTGTTCAAGAGGCGCATGAACTCCGGTATCGATCTACAAGGAAGCTTTATTCAGGCCCTGACAGAGTTGGGCCTTCCGGCAGGAGCGGCGAAGCTGGTCTGGATGCCGCTACCCATGGTATTGATGCTCGGTGCAGCAACGGTTTGGGCGCTGGTTGCCACCTGGCTGGAGCGAAAAATCTCAGCAGCGGCTCAACAGCGTGTCGGTCCAGAATATATGGGGCCTTTCGGATTACTGGTTCCAGTTGCCGATGTGCTCAAACTTCTGTTTAAAGAAGACGTTGTCCCCCTAAAGGCAGATGTCTGGCTTTATACTTTGGGACCCATGCTCGTTTTTGTCCCCATCTTTATTTCTTATCTGATTGTGCCTTTTGGTCAGAACCTGATCATCAGTGACATTGGGATTGGCATTTTCCTGTGGATTGCCCTCTCCAGCATTGCCCCGATCGGTCTGTTGATGGCAGGTTATGCCTCCAACAACAAATACTCTTTGCTGGGAGGCTTGCGGGCTGCGGCTCAATCCATCAGCTACGAGATCCCGTTGGCCCTGTCTGTACTAGCGGTGATCATGATGTCTAACTCCCTGAGCACGATCGACATTGTGCAACAGCAGTCTGGCTATGGCATTTTGGGTTGGAACGTCTGGCGACAACCCGTTGGGTTTGCCATCTTCTGGATTGCCGCTCTGGCTGAATGTGAGCGGATTCCCTTTGACTTGCCAGAGGCTGAGGAAGAGCTAGTGGCGGGTTACCAAACGGAGTATGCCGCTATTAAATTTATGCTGTTTTACGCCGGTTCTTACGTCAACCTGGTGCTCTCTGCTCTGATGGTATCTGTGCTGTACCTGGGAGGCTGGGAGTTTCCGATTCCCGTTGGCATGATTGCTGGTTGGCTGGGGATCAGTGAGACAACTCCCTGGCTCCAGGTCATTACGGCGACCTTGGGAGTTGTCATGACTCTGGTCAAAGCCTACGCCCTGCTCTTCGTGACGATCTTGCTTCGGTGGACTGTTCCCCGCGTCCGGATCGACCAGTTGCTGGATCTGGGTTGGAAGTTTCTCCTACCCGTTTCCCTGGTCAATTTACTCCTAACCGCTGGTTTGAAACTGGCTTTTCCCTTCGCCTTTGGTGGCTAGCAGGGTTCTGTCTTAATCCTTCTTCTGCACTGAAAAACTCAGCACTGAAAAACCTATGTTGAAGTTCCTCAAGCAAGTCGGTGACTATACAAAGGGGGCTGTTCAATCTGCCCGTTACATTGGCCAGGGGTTGTCGGTCACCTTTGACCACATGCGTCGCCGTCCCATCACCGTCCAGTATCCCTACGAGAAACTTATTCCTTCAGAACGCTTCCGGGGCCGAATTCATTTTGAGTTTGATAAGTGTATTGCCTGCGAAGTCTGTGTTAGGGTCTGTCCGATTAATCTGCCAGTTGTAGATTGGCAGTTTAGCAAAGAGACCAAGAAAAAGCAGCTGAAACACTACAGTATTGACTTTGGGGTCTGTATTTTCTGCGGTAATTGCGTGGAATACTGCCCTACCAACTGTCTGTCTATGACCGAAGAATATGAGCTTTCGACCTACGATCGTCATGAGCTCAACTACGATAACGTGGCCCTGGGCCGTCTCCCCTACAAGGTCACGGATGATCCCATGGTGACGCCCCTGCGAGAGCTGGCTTACCTGCCCAAGGGCGTCATGGAGCCCCATGATCTGCCCGCTGGTTCTCAACGGGCTGGTCAGCGTCCAGAAGAGATTCTGGAACAGATGGAAAAATAGCCCTGATTGAGGAGTTTCAACCTGTGAACTTAGCGGAAGGCGTACAAATTGTTTCCTTGGGCCTGCTCTCCCTGATGGTGATTGCTGCTGCTTTGGGCGTAGTTCTGGCCAGCAACATTGTCTACTCGGCATTCTTGCTGGGGGGCGTCTTCATCAGTATTTCTGGTCTTTATATCTTGCTGAATGCCAGTTTTGTGGCTGCTGCCCAGGTTCTGATCTATGTCGGCGCTGTGAACGTGTTGATCCTGTTTGCCATCATGTTGGTGAATAAGCGACAGGACTTTCAGCCTCTGCCCAATGCGCTGGCCCGTAAAGGGGTGACGGGGCTGGTCTGTGTGGGGCTGTTTGCCCTCCTGACCACCATGATCCTCTCAACCCCCTGGGATCTCTCCACGGCAACTCCGGCTGGGGATCAGGCGATCGTGGTCATTGGGGAACACTTCTTCACCGACTTCTTGCTGCCCTTTGAACTGGCATCGGTTTTACTACTGATGGCCCTGATTGGCGCAATTGTGCTGGCCCGACGAGAGTTTCTGCCCCCTGCGATCACAACCCAGTATGATCAGCAGCAGTCTGTGCTGATGTTACCGGAGCGACCTCGGGAGTCTGCCCTGGCTGGAACTGCCTCTCCTGCCCAAGAGCCGGGCAGTAGCACCTAACTCGCAGAATACGGATTACCGATAACGGATGTCTGAAAAATATGCAACTTGAGTATTTCCTTCTACTGGCTGCGGCCCTCTTCTGCATTGGGATTTATGGCCTGGTTACCAGCCGTAATGCCGTTCGAGTTCTGATGTCGATCGAACTCCTGCTGAATGCCGTCAACATCAATCTAATGGCTTTTTCCAACTACCTGGATGGTCAACTAGTCAGGGGCCAGGTGTTTACGGTGTTTGTGATTGCCATCGCTGCAGCGGAGGCAGCAGTCGGGCTGGCGATCGTGCTTTCCATCTATCGCAACCGTGACACGGTAGATATGGAACAATTTAACCTGCTGAAATGGTAAGCTGGCAGCGTGCAGTTAAACCAGGTCATTATTGCCCATAAAGCAGCAGACTCGCTCAGCAGGCGTTGGGCTGAGACTCTGGCTAAGCAGCTCGAAGCACGAGGCTGTCATGTGTTGATGGGGCCTAGCGGCCCGAAGGACAACCCTTACCCTGTCTTTCTTGCCTCTGCCAACCAGAAGATTGATCTCGCTGTGGTTCTGGGGGGGGATGGCACTGCTCTGACCGCAGCCCGCAACCTGGCCGCCGATGGAATTCCGATTCTGGCTGCCAATGTGGGAGGGCATTTGGGCTTTTTGACGGAATCTGCCGATGACATCGCAGACTCGGAACACCTCTGGGATCGCCTGTTGGAGGATCGCTACGCAGTCGAGCGCCGCATGATGCTTCAGGCTACGGTGTTTGAAGGACACCGCACCAACCGGGAACCGATGAGCGATCGGTTTCTGGCCCTGAACGACATGTGTGTCAAGCCAGCCTCTGACAACCGCATGATTACCTCCATCCTGGAGATGGAGATTGATGGCGAGGTCGTCGATCAGTATCAGGGAGATGGGCTGGTGGTGGCCACACCAACAGGCTCAACCGCCTATACTGTGGCAGCGAATGGTCCCATCCTCCATCCCGGCATGGAGGCGATCATTGTCACGCCCATCTGCGCTCTCAGCCTTTCCAGCCGACCGATCGTTCTGCCTCCCGGCTCCGTGATCAGCGTCTGGCCCCTGATGGATCGGGACTTGAGCACTAAACTCTGGCCAGATGGCGTTCTGGGCACTTCGATCTGGCCGGGGCAGCGGGTAGACATCCGTATGGCAGATTGTCAGGCTCATTTTATTATTCTGAGAGAAAACTACTCCTACTATCAAACTTTGCGGGAGAAATTGCACTGGGCTGGGGCTCGTATCCGCTACGTCAACGATCACCGGAACTAAATCATCACCGTTTGTCCACAATCTCTTGAATTAATGCCTCAATTTTTCCGTATTGAGGGATACCATTCTGATAGTCTGGAGGAGGACGACAACCACCACTTTCAGCAGTGAAGATCTTTCACAGTTTGCTGCAAAATCAATCTACCCCCTTTAAGCTGATCTCTGATGTGTGAATTCGCGCCAGGTCAGGATTCACAGCTAGTTGCCCTGGGGAGCGTTCCGGTCTGTCGATCGCAAAGTCCATCGCAAACTCCTTGAGCTGCCCCGCTGGCCTTCCAGCCATGCCCCTTCATCACTTGGTAACCCTCATCCCTTTATCGAATCTTCCATGACGCAACAACTTCAACTTGAGTTACCAGTGAATACCCAGGCGAAGCTCCCTGCGATCACAGCCATTCTCGCCCTCTGCATTGCCCTGGTCTCAATTGCGTCTGCGGCCATCTTCATCAAATTAGGTGAACGGGAAATCAGTCCCTACGCCACGGCCTTCAATCGCTTCTGGATTACGACCCTGGCCCTGACCCTGTGGAATGGATTCAAATCCATCACTGCTCCCTCAGAACTAGAAGAATCCCTGGAACCCAATCCCTATAACGGGGTTGTCATTGGGCAACTGTTCCTGGTTGGCCTCTTCTTATCTGCTGATCTGGTTCTCTGGGCCTGGTCTCTGACTCAAACCAGTGTGGCTAATGCCACCCTGTTTGCCAATCTCACCCCCGTTTTTACCTGCTTGATTGCCTGGTTAGTTTGGGGACGGCGGTTTGAGCGCCAGTTTCTGATCGGCATGGTGATTGCGATCGCGGGTATCTGTGCGATTGGGTTGGGGGATTTCCATCTGGCTCCGGGAAAAGTTCAGGGGGATATTGCAGCCCTCCTGGCTGCCGTCTCGTTTAGCATTTACCTGTTGCTGTTAGAGCGGTTGCAACTCCGCCTCAAAAATTCTGCCATTTGTTTCTGGAGTTCGGGGATTGCGACCCTGGTCTGTCTGCCGATCGTGCTGATTGATCAAAACCCTGTCTTTCCTTCTTCCTGGCAGGGTTGGCTGACCGTCATTTGTCTCTCGGTCGTGTGTCAGATCATTGGTCAGGGCTTGCTGATTCACAGCCTGAACCACCTTTCAGCGGAATTCGTGGCCCTGTTTCTCCTGTTGGAACCTGTTCTGGCCGCCTTGGGGGCCTGGGCTTTCTTCTCAGAAAATCTGAGTTTATTTAACCTGGCTGCCTTTGGGATTGTCATCACTGGTATCTATCTGGCCCTCTCCAGTTCTGCTTCCTGTTTGAGTCACGGAGAGAAACCCCAAGGCTGCGATAGTCATTCTTGAAGCAACGGGGGTCTTACAGGGCCGCCCGATCGAAGATGACATACATCTGACTCACCCGCACCTCCAGGTTTTTGAGCTGGGGATTGTCTGAGGAAACAGTCTGATCTCCCGAAACAGCCCGATAGTCCTGCTCGTATTTCTGGGCCTTCTGGTAATTCACATCCAATCGCAGAATCAGCTTGCCACTATAGCGCTTGCCTAATCTGGTTTGCTCCAACAACACCCCACCCCCATAGTCCCAACCAAAGCCCAGAAACTGGAACTCACCCAACACCTGCCGCAGTTGATCCAGTCCCATCCCGATCCCAATCCCCTCCGGTGTCTTCCAGGCTGGCCCGAGATCTCGAATATCCAGCATTTGTCGGCGTCGGCTATCTTTCCAGACCACCAGGAAGGATTTTTCCGGCCCCAGATTAACGCGGGTGGCGGCGAAAGAGCCGATGCCTTCCGGCCCCAGGATGGTTCGGTCCTGTAGTTTGCTCCCCCCAAACAGCCTGACCAGATCGGCACGGGTCATCTTAGCTGTCACAGGCCCGACACGTACTCCCGGAATAATCCGTAGATCGTTCTGGGGCACCTGGGCCAGCAAAGTTGATGGGCTGAAACGTTCCGGATTGGAGGCCATTGGCCCGCTTCCCAGAGCATTGGCCTGAACTGTAGTGCCCAAAATGCCCAACCAGAGCAGGGAGTATATGCCCCCGCTGATCCATCGGTTATGATGCATAAGTTATTCTCCCCATTCAAAATAAGTTTTCATACTGATGGAACTCGTGATCGACCCAGCAATCAGGGTCAAAATCAGGAAGATGAAGCAACGAGTGCGCTGGCAGGCACCAGCGATCGCCGCTCGGGGGATTGACCAGACCCGCCTGGTGCTGGATGACGGTCAGGCTGAAACAGAAGCCTTTTCCTTTCTGGTGATTGGAGATAGTGGCTCTGGCAGCCCTCCAGACAATAATCCCCAGCGGCACATTGCCGATCAAATGGCACTTCACCGTGAGGATTGCCGATTCCTGTTACATACCGGAGATGTGGTCTACCTGGTTGGGGCCAGCGAATTCTATGGCCAAAACTTCATTGAGCCTTACCACCAATTCCTGGTGGGGGGAGACCACCCGGAGCGAATTGCATCCCAGCGGCTCCTTTTTTCATTCCCCGTTTTGCCAGTTCCAGGGAACCATGACTATTATGATTTACATTGTCTTTGGAGTTTACTGTTTCAGTTAACTCTGCCTGTGCTGGATCTGCTCACACCCAGACGCCGGTTGGATATTGGCTGGCATGGTTCTAACCAGGGGCAGGGCTATGCCCAGGCCTTTATGGATTGTCTGGCATCCCTCTCAACAGAAACTGATCTGGAAAAGCACCTGGATCGTCACTATACCGCTCAGACAGACACGGGCTCCTGCCTCCGCTATCAACCGGGTCACTTTACCCACATCCCAAACCGTTATTACACCTTCCAATATGGCGGGATTGACTTTTTCGCCCTCGATTCGAATACCTTTAACGCCCCAATTCCCCTGCCAGACAACCCTGAGGGCAGAGGCTATCGCCGCCACCTGCAGGAATGGTTGGTGCAAGTGGAACGGCAGCGATCGCGACTCCAACACCTCTCGGAACGGCTGCATTCCGATCAAGACAAGGATCGGGAACAACTGACCGATCTGCAGGCCCAGTGGCAGCAGATAGAAGAATTGCACTATGACATTACTAAACAACTGGCAGTCGATAGCAGTGCAGAAACGGATTGGGAGCAGTTAGACTGGCTCCGGCAGGGACTAATCCGTTCCTGGCGATCGTCAACGGCCCGGGGGCGCGTCCTGTACTTTCACCACCCTCCCTATGTCACCGAAGCCAGCAAATGGCGGCAGGGACAGACCCTGGCTGTGCGGCAGCGATTGCGGGCTGTGCTGGATCAGGTGGCCCTGGAATTGGGTGATCGGGCTAGCGATCGCCCCTTGGTTGATCTGGTGCTAAACGGTCATGCCCATTGCCTGGAGTATCTGGAAACCCAAGAGACGGGCCATGCCGATGCCCATATTCCCTGGATTGTTTGTGGTGGCAGTGGCCACAGTTTGCGTCGTCAGCGTCGCGAAGGAGCCCGCCTCCAGGAAATTATGGCGGGTCGAGAACGAGATGTTGCCGCCTCCCGTTTATTTGTAGGCCGATCGGGCCATGGTGAGTACAAACATCGTCCTTACTCGTTTTTGCGAATTGATGTAGAAGCGGGTTCCCCACCCCGCTTCGTGGTTCGCCCCTATATTTCTGACTGGTTTCAACACCGCTGGGAAGACCGCTCCCTGCCGCCGTTCGCTTTAAATGGCCCGGTTTTAGCGCAGCCAGGAACATAGCCTATGCAGGGAGGATACAGAGCAATCCTCCCTAAATCAAATTTTTGTGCCGCCACCCTTAAGCCTCAATTGCCTGAATCGCCTGCCAGCTTCGAGCCGAGCAGATGTCAGGGGTTAGTTCAGTGATTGGAAGCCAGCGAATTCCTTTGGGGCCAATTTCTGGGTCAGCACTTTGCAAGACTAGTGGCCTTGGATCTACCGAGCATTGATAGATCAGGTTAACCCCATGCAGTTGGCGGTTCTCTCCTTCAGGGAAAAAGCCTTCGACAACGGTTAGCAGTCGATCGACCCTAAACGCTTCAATCCCTGTTTCTTCCCGAACCTCTCGAAATAAGCCTGCCATCAGGGTTTCTTCCGGTCTCAACCCGCCTCCCGGCAAATCCCAACAGTCTGGTTCGGGAAACGTCATTTGGTGGATGAGCAGAATATCACCCTCATCGACAAAGCATCCCAGCACACTCATTCGCAATCTTGTTTCTAAAGCCATCGCATTAATAGAGCTGCAGACAGTGCTGCAGATAGGGTAAAAAATCATTCAAAGCTGGAGTAACTGCGCCAGGAACTTTGGCCTGTTCATCCCATCTTCTCAGTTGCACAGCACTGAATGCATGGGGAAGTTCCATGAACGTTGCCGCTTCTGTGGGCAAAAAAATCCCTCCCTGCAAGCCCAGACTATGCTGGGATGCCGGAGAGAGAGCTGAAAAATAATCAGTCTCTACTGCACAAAGATAACGCTTGGCTTCCACATGCAAGCGAATGGGTTCAGTCACCTCGATCGTAAATAGAGATTGTAACTGGATGGATGCAACATATTCATGACGATCGTCGATCTCCTCCAGCAATGCTAGATCTGGGTGGGGCAAGTCCAGAAGATGTCCCAGATCATGGAGCAGGCAGGCAGTGATCAGTTCAGGCGTTGCTCCGTTTATCTGAGCCAAATTGGCGCATTGGAGAGCGTGCTCCAACTGACTCACGGCTTCACCTCCATATTGCCTGTGACCTTCTGATGCCAGGAGTTCCAAAATTGAAGATAGGTGAAGTTGCATATTGAGATTGTATCTTTGCTGGAGGATGGGGTGGCAGGAATTCAATCCACACCACCCCGAACAATTATTGATTGACGGGTAGCCAAAACCTGAGCAAGTAATTTGAGTTAAATTTTGTGGGTCTTCGACCTGGCAAAATTTAGTGTTTACAACACTAGAACGTAAATGTAGTCCGAATCGTGCCGACATAAATCGTGTCATTGGCACTATTGTGTTCGGGACTGGTAATCACCAGGACACCCGGAGTAATGGCAATATAGTCGTTAATCTGGTAGCGATACAGGGCCTCAATGTGGAAAGAGGTATCCCTGTCTTGATTCGCTGCGATCGTATTTCTGGTGACTTTAGGCGGAATTCCAAAAATAATCGCCCCCAGGTTCCCCTTCTTGCCCAAATCTGGAAAAGCAAGGTTAACTGAAAAATTCAAGATATCAGCACTATTACTGGCAACCTGAGCATTGGCAAAGGTATAACCAAACCAGCCTCCCAGAACCACCTGGGGACTCAGGGCAATGCTGGCCCCAAAGTTGATAGAGTCAGAGGCAGTCGGGACATTATTGCCGAAGGGTCTCCTGGAATTCGCGCTCCCTGTCCCAGAGGTTACGTCAACGCCATTGCTTCCATTAAAAACAGGACCAAAGTAGGCATGGGAGTAAACCAAACCAATTTCAGACCAGTTATTGAATTTGTAGGTTAGCTGCCCCAGGGCACTATAGTTCCCGTTAAACAATCCATTATTCGAGAGGGGGCTATCTGGATTCCCAGCCAGATAGCCCAGAGTCAGCTCCAAGTCTTTGCCTAACCGTTGGATAACAACCGCGCCAGCACCACCACCCGGTGCCCGATACACTGGGTTATACCGTCCAAAGCGGGAGATAGAACCATTACCACTTCCTTCCAGAAAAGGGTTAATGGTGTCAATCACATCATCAAATTCAACCCCCTTAGCGGAGACGATGACCTGAGTGTTGTTGCCCAGCGGAAAGCGATAATACAGGTATTCCATTCCCAATGTATTGTTATCACTGCCATCAAAAGACAGGCGAGATTCAGCCGTGCCGGTGGCAATTGGCGTCAAGTTTCTTGCTTGTAAGCGAATCCTGAGGCGATCTTTGCCCATGAAACTGGTATCAAAATTGAGTCGGACGCGGTTGCCTAAAATCAAATTGTTGTTGACGAAGGTGGTCGTTGGGGTTTGACCACTCGGAACGGCAACCTTACCTGTAAAAGCCTCTACCACAGCAAAAATCACTTCGGCTCGAAGTTTGGTGGTGGTGGAAAACTGTTGGGCCTCTAGAGTAGCCGTTCTTGCTTCCAGCGCATCTACACGACCCCGCAGGGTAGCCAACTCTGCGGCAAATTCTTCTTGCAGTCGTTGCAGTGTCGCCAGATCTTCCTTGGTGGCCAGATTAGCTGTTCCAGCCGCAATCAACTCATTCACCCGATCCATACAGGCATTCAGACCTGCGGCAAATTCGTAGCGGGTCATGGCCCGATTGCCCCGGTAAGTGCCATCCGGATACCCTACAACGCAGCCATAGCGCTCTACCAGAGATTGCAAAGCCTGAAACGCCCAATCCGTCGGCTGCACATCAGACAACTGAGAAACGGAAGTCACCTGATTCATGGCTGAGTCTGCCTCAACAGGCTCCTGACTCAGGTCCCGAGCCACAGACATAACCTCTTGAATGGAAGGCCTCGGATTCACTGTAACCTGGGATTTCTCTACTTCGGCAGCGTTAGTGTGCGCTGTGAGACTTCCCATCAAACCTGCTGTTCCAATCGTAATTGCAGCAAACTTTAATAAATTCGATTTTGCGGTTGACATTCTAAATTCCTCACATAAATAGCAAGTGATCTGTTAAATCCAGTCAGAGCGATAATCCCCCAGTTGTCAGAGCGAAGCCATCACCTCCTCAGCCAAACCAAAGGACAGGGTCATTCCTGCACCACTGAGTGCATTGACAATCGTGACTCCAGGTTCAGGTTGTGCAACAAACTCTGTTTTTTCAGGAATTTTGGTGTAAACCCCATGCCAGGTTTCTGCAATTTCCAGGGATGGGAATTGGGCAAATTTCTGCAAATAATCCAGGACAATCTGGTTAATTTCCGATCGATCGAAGGGATCGGGATTCAACCCATACTCGTGGGAATCCCCCAGGGTCAGTTCCCCCTCTGGAGTTTGGGAAACCAGGACATGAATTCCCCAGCGAGGGAAATGGGGGGTTTCGGCAGTAATTCTGCTTTTCAGCGCCGCCAGGGCGGCACAGTGGCTGAAAGAACTGTAGTGGGTTAATGTTAGACCGGCACAGAGGCAGGGTCCCAGTTCCCAGTCATTGGCCTGGGGGACAGTGCGCATCATCTGCAATTTGACTTTGGTGATGCCGTTGGCCGCATAGAGGGTAGGGTAAAGGGTTTCAACATCTGCACCACTGCAGACAAAAATCTGATCTGCCCTCCAGGTTTCCCCGCCTGCGATGAGCTGAGGGTGGGCGATCGCCGTCACTACCGTCCCAAAGCGAAACTCGACCCCATAGCATTGCGTCAGAAAGGCGGGCATTTTGCCGATCGCCTCACGGGGGTCAACGGTCGCCTCCGTTGTACTCCACAGTGCTCCAAGCAATCCCTCCATCACTACAGCATGGCTTTTTTCAGCCACCTGCTGCGCCTGAAGCAGTTCAACAGAATATCTGGCCCCTTGGGTCGTGGCCACAAATTCCTCTAGCACCGCCCATTCATCTTCCCGATAGGCCAGATGTAAAGAGCCACATTGATCAAGGCTAAAGCCAGCCTGAGATGCAACTTCCAGCCAGATTTCGCGACTCCGCAAGGCCCGATCGAGCAACACCCCCACAGGCTGACCGATCGGCCAGACCATGCCAAAATTGCGAATCGATGCCCCTACAGCTTGAGGATTGCGCTCAAAGACCACAACTCGATGACCTTTGCGGGCAGCGGCCAGAGCATGGGCCAGACCCACAATTCCCGCTCCCACAATGGCAACTTCAGTCTGATGAGGCTGATTCATGGTTCTGCCCCTCAGGCCACTGCCAGATAGGTTTGAAAATCTCGCAATGAATCAAACAATCCATCGTGAGGATAGGCCTCCAGTTCCGATCGGGTGTGGGTTCCATTGGTGACCGCAAAGGAGTAGAGACAATTCGCATGATGCCCTGCTGCCAGATCAGAAGGGGTGTCACCGATATTGATGACCTGCCTGGAATCTCGGACCCCAAGCCTGTACATTGCCTTTTGAATCATGTAAGGGGCTGGTCGTCCCTCATTGTTGAAGATTTCTGAGGGGGTAATCGACGCCTGAATGATGGATTCTGCTGAACCCAAATACTCCTGATTCAAGCCTTGATCCCAACCCAGCCGATTCAGAATGATCTGAGTGACTTCTCGATAGAACCCAGTCGTTAACGCAATTTTGATGTTCTGTGCTTTTAACCAAGCAAATAATTCCAGACAACCTTCCGTTGGAACAACCGGTTGAGTTTGATAGTGTGTTTCTAAAACCTGCTTAAAGACTGCAAAAGAAGCCTCTACTTTAGTTTCATATTCTGGATGCTGCCTACCAATTTGCTCATCCCACAGCGTTTGAAAGACCTGCTTCTTGGAAAGCCCCATCATGGCATTACAGCGTTCAGGTGCGATCGTTAACCCCGTGTGATCGGCAGCTTCAAGGAAGCATTTCTCGACTTCCCGATTATCTTTGACTGTTGTTCCGGCCATATCCAGAACAACCAGTTCAATAGGTGCCCCCTGATTTAACTCTTTCAAACTTCCTCCTTAGTTCCTATCGAACTGTCAGTGCAATCTTTTATTTCTTTAGCCAGGCTTGGGTGCGTCGTTGCAGTCCTTGGGTTAACAATCGGTAAAAAACTCTAATTGCCATACTGGTGATAACAATGAGTGTTGACATTGCTGCTGCTGGAGCAATATCCCCCGCATCATCCATATTGACAATAGCTACAGCAGCCAGTGGCAGGGTGGGTGGGTAAAGGAAGATGATGGCAGAAATTGTCACCATCGAGTTAACAAAGAAATAGCCCCCAATTTCCAAAATAGTTGGGACCGAAAGGGGCAGGGTTACCTGCCAAAAGGTTTTATAAAATGGAACCGACATCGACGCAGAAACAGATTCAAATTCTGAGTCAAGCTGCTTCAAAGCAGTGGTTGCTGTGAGAAAACAAACAGTATAGAAATGGATCACATTACAGAGCACCAGAATGCCCATCGTGCCATATAAACCCAGGAAGGGATTGGAGATCGGCAGTCCGAGAAAGCTGGGATTGTTGAAGAAGAATACATAGGCTAATCCCAGAACCAGTCCCGGTAAAGCCAGCGGCACAGTAGAGAGAAAATAGGTGACCGATCTCAGCCAGATCAGTCCTCTGCCCTTTTCAACCAGATAGGCCCCCAGAAACACCGCGATCGTGCCAAAAATTGCGGTATACAATGACATCCAAATGCTGTTCCAGTAGGCTGCTGTCCCTCCTCCCCCCACATTGTCAAAGTTATAGTGCTTGAAGGTCAGGCTAAAGTTGTACGGCCAGACTTTAACAAAGGACGCCAGAATAATTGTGGCAAAAACCAGAACTGCAAATAAAGCAATCAGCAGACAAAACCCAAACATGACCCAGTCTAGAATTAGGTTGGGTTTAGGTTGGAGAGGAACCGCCCTGGCACTAACCAGGGACGTTTGTCGGCGTTGAATCAGCCGATCGGCCACAAAGGCAATCAGGGTGGGAGCCAGGAGAAATACACTGATGGTTGCGCCCATAGAAAAGTTTTGCTGCCCAATGACCTGCTTATAGATATCAGTGGCCAGAACGTTAAAATCACCTCCAACCACCTTGGGCACTCCAAAATCTGTGAACGCCAGGGTGAAACAAACAAAGATGGCACTCATCAGACCATACTTAACACTGGGCAAAGTAATCGTAAAAAATGTGCGCCAGGAGGGTGTTCTGAGGGCTTGAGCCGCTTCATAGAGCCTTGCATCGGTTAAATTCAATGCGGTGATCAGAATGATCAGTGCCTGGGGAAACAGGTAGAGCGTTTCGCCCAAGATAATCCCTACAGCACCATAGAGATGAATATCCCAACCCGGTAATCCCAGGATTCCGTTGGTGACTAACCCCTGTCGGCCAAAGAGGTAGACCAGACCGATCGCATGGGCCAGAGGCGGAATAAACAGGGGGAGCATGCCCAGGATCTGAAAGAATGCTTTACCCACCAAAGCAGTACGGGTTAAAGCATAGGCGTAGCCGAAGGCCAGTAACACAGCGATCAGCGCACTGGCGACAGCGATCTCCAGGCTATTCAGGAGCGAGGTTAGCAGTGCTGGTGTGGAAATGTACTGCACATAATTGGCCAAACCCACCCAATGGCCGTCTGTATCCTGAAAACTGCGGACAACCATTGGGCACAGAGGAAATACCACGCCAACCAGCAAAAAAGACGCGCCCAAAGCCAAAAATCCCCGCATCAGCCAATCCTCTGCCGTCATGCGATGGGTGATTTGCTGAGGAAAGTACCTAGCTAGCAAAGTTTGAGGGAAGGATTTCGTGGGAGGTGAGGTTGTCATAGGAGGTGCGATCGAAAAGACCTAAACCGCAAAAACTTGAATGAAGTCTGGTGGCAATTCTATGGACAGCTTCTCTCCCACATTGACCCGGAGAGATTGAGCCTCGTAGGTGGAGAGATCGAGGGTGAGGGGCTCTTTCGCATTGCCCTCTGGATAGACTGTTACCCGCAGGCCCGAGCCTAAAAACTCTGTTCCAGCGACCTCGGCTGTGAACTGATTGGCACCAGCTCTATCCGAAACGGATGCAATGACCCGAATGGCTTCAGGGCGAATCGCCAGGAGAACGTGTTGCTGCACCGGAAAGGTATTTTGAGGGGTTTCAAGGAGGAGATTGCCACAACGAACCTGGGTTTCAGCAGTCACCTCCCCCGTAATGAAATTCATGGTGCCGATGAAGTTGGCCACAAAGGGGGTACTCGGGTGTTGGTAGACCGCCTGTGGAGTCCCAATTTGAGCAATATATCCCTTATCCATCACCACGATGCGATCGGCCATAGCCAGCGCTTCTGCCTGATCGTGAGTCACCATAATGGTGGTAATTCCAAGACGTTTCTGCAACTGGGTAATTTCCGTTCGTAATTTAATTCGAACCTGCGCATCCAGGGCTGAGAGAGGTTCATCCAAAAGCAACAGTCCAGGGGAAAGGGTCAACGCTCTGGCCAGGGCCACCCGCTGCTGTTGGCCACCTGACATCTGGGCCGGATATTTATGCTCCAATCCCTGCAAGCCAACCAAGATCAGTAACTCCCGAACTCTGCTTTCTACCTGAGATTTGGCTGTTTTAGTATTCTGCAATCCGTAGGCAATATTTTGTATCGCCGTAAGATTAGGAAACAATGCATAGGATTGAAACACAATGCCAAAATCCCGGCGAGCGGGAGGCAACCGGGAAACATCCTTCCCTCCCTGAATCACTCGCCCACGAGTCTGAAATTCCAATCCAGCAATAATTCGCAGCAGGGTCGTTTTGCCGCAGCCACTAGGTCCTAACAAGCAAACAAACTCTCCAGGGTAAACATCCAGATAGATATCTCGGAGAGCGACAAATGGACCGAATGTTTTAGAAACATTCTCAACTTGCAAGTAGGGCTGTCCCCGTTCAGCAGCAATAGAACTTGCAGCATGAGATAGGCCAGATTCCGCTGATGTCGCAAGGGAGACCTGATCATCCTGAGGAACAGAGCCAGGAATTGGTTCGGGGGGATAAGTCATGGGATAATACCGACTGCTAAGGGTACTATGCAGAGTACTGAACAGAGAATGCCGCCAACCTTGCCTGAGCAAGGATTTTCCGCCACCCTCACAGGCAAACCTCAAGGGTAAACGCCTGGATAGAATTAGGTCCGTTGGAGATCGTGATCCAAGACAACCCCCCTTTCACAACAGCGTCCTGGGATTGGTTGCACGGTTAGATGGTGGCAGCCACCTAACCGTGCAAGATTAGCCTCTACAGAAATCCAGCGCTGATCAACGCTACTTTTTGGGGGCTGATTTTGAGTCGTAACGAGTTGTCCATTCCTTCAAGATCAGATCCCGGTTAGCCGCAGCCCATTTGAGGTCATTTTTTGGGTATAACTGCTTGAGCGGATCAGCAGGATACCCGGCAGGCGGAGGAACGTCCGTCTTAATGGCCGTAATGGCAAAGTTCTTGGCGTACTCCTTGGAGACCTCCTCGGAAATTGCCCAATCCAGGAAGGTCTTGGCTGCGGGCTTAATCTCAGCCTTTTTGACCAGCGCATTTGCCTCAACATCCCAACCCGAACCCTCGACAGGGAAAACGGGCTCAATGGGTTCACCATCATTCTTCTGCTTGACGGCGCGGTAGCCAAAGGAAATGCCGATTAGATATTCTCCAGCACCAGCCATTTTGCAGGGTTTAGACCCTGAATGCACATACTGCGCAATATTTTCGTTCAGCGCATCCAGATAACTCCAACCATCCTTTTCCCCCTTCATTTGCAACAGGGTTGAAACCGACAGGAAACCTGTTCCAGAGGATGCCGGGTTCGACATAACAATCTGCCCTTTGTACTCTGGCTTGGTCAGGTCAGCCCAGGATTTGGGAATCGGGAGGTTCTTCTTCTTGGCCTCGATCGTATTGACACAAAATGCTGATTCCCAGGCATCAATCCCGACCCAACGGGGGGGGTTGGCCCCATCCCGAAAAAGAGCGTTCACTTTTTCGATTCCTTTAGGGGCATAGGGTTCCAGTAGGCCCTGTTTATCTGCCACCAACAAACTGGAAGCCGCCAATCCCCAAATTACATCTGCCTGAGGATTGGATTTCTCTGCGAGAAATTTGGCTGTAATGACTCCAGTAGAATCTCTAACAATATTGACTTTAATGTTTGGATATTGCTGATTAAAGCTAGCCAGATAAGGCTTGATTTGGTCATCTTCGAGTGCAGTATAAACTGTTATTGAAGAAACATTTCCACCTTCTGGTTTTGGATCAGAGATTGCTGTAGAAGAAGTGGAAGTGGGGCTATTTCCAGTTGAATTACTAGCCGAGTTTTCAGAACAAGAAGCAATAGCAAAGGTCAAGGCAACAAAAGCTGGAGCTATCCAAAGGGAGATAGCTCGCCGACTCATTGGAGACATAATGTTATCTCTGATACCTTGTTGTAGGCGATGATTTCAAAAAGGATAATAGGCTATCTACCAGAGAAATGAGTTAATTTACGATTAAGGAGATTTCTCAAGGGCACTTCTCGCAGCCCATTAGATCAATTCTGCAAGAGAGGGCAGGGGGAGACGCCCAGCGATTGATCTGCCACGTTTAATTGATCCGCAGCAGACCATAGACATTTTCATTATCTGTGGGAGTACCCAGGGCATGGGAAGCTAAATTGTCCATGAAAGTGGGTAGAGCACGGAGCGATCGCACCCTGGGTGTTGCCATCACCCCGGCCTGAGACTGCAACTCTGGGGTGACGATGAACAGAGCCCCCCCCTTGCCCTGACCAGGGTTGGCTCCGGCCCCCCCGATCGCCTCATTCCGAAAAAATTTCACCTGGCTGAGCATGACTTGGCC